>NZ_DJDV01000122.1:0-112896 GCF_002431195.1 Sphingobium sp. UBA5915
AGGGCATCGACCTGGCCAGCGTCAAGGGCAGCGGCACCAACGGCCGTATCATCAAGGCGGACATCGACGCGGCCAAGCCGGGCGATACGCCTGCGCCCGCCGCATCGGCCGCTTCGTCCGCCACGGCTGCGCCGGCTACCGCGGCCGCCGCGCCGGCCGCTGCGCCCGCTGCGCAGGACTTCGGCATCCCGCATGAGGTCATCAAGCTCAGCGGCATGCGCAAGACGATCGCGCGCCGCCTGACCGAATCCAAGCAGCAGGTGCCGCACATCTACCTGACGGTGGACATCCAGCTCGACAAGCTGCTCAAGCTGCGCGCGGAGCTGAATGCGGGTCTGGAAAGCCGCAAGGTGAAACTGTCGGTCAACGACCTGCTGATCAAGGCCTTGGGCGTCGCGCTGATGCAGGTTCCAGAATGCAATGTGCAGTTTGCCGGCGACCAGATGCTGCAATTCAAGCGCGCCGACATCTCGGTTGCGGTGTCGATCCCCGGCGGCCTGATCACGCCCATCATCACGCAAGCGGACGGCAAGGGCGTCGCCGCCATTTCGACCGCGATGAAGGATTTGGCGGCACGCGCCAAGGACGGGAAGCTGAAGCCAGAGGAATATCAGGGCGGCACGGCTTCGCTGTCCAACATGGGCATGTTCGGCATCAAGCAGTTCGAAGCGGTCATCAACCCGCCGCAGGCCATGATCATGGCGATCGGCGCGGGTGAAAAGCGGCCCTATATCGTCGATGACGCCGTTCAGATCGCGACGGTGATGTCGGCCACAGGCAGCTTCGATCACCGCGCCATCGACGGCGCCGATGGCGCGCGCCTGATGCAGGTGTTCAAGGAACTGATCGAAAATCCGATGGGCCTGCTTGCCTGATGGGGCATCCCGACGAACAGCCGCCCGAGGCAAGTCCGGCTGTGCGGATCATCGCCATGCCCGCCGATACCAATCCCTATGGGGATATTTTCGGTGGTTGGCTGATGAGCCTGATGGACTCGGCCGCCGGGTCGGTCGCGGCGCGCCATAGTCATGGACGCGCCGTCACCATCGCGGTGGAAGGGATGACATTCCTGCGGCCGGTGGTCGTGGGTGATGAGGTTTCGGTCTTCGCAACCCTGAAATCCGTTGGGCGTACGTCCATGAAGATTGACGTGGAAGCATGGCGCCGAACCCGCCATGACGACCGCAGTTACCGCGTGACCCGCGCGACCTTCACCTTCGTGGCGATCGGCGAAGATCGCCAGCCCCGTTCCGTGCCGCCCCTTCCGGCAGAATAGAGAGAAGACATCATGGCTGAGAATTACGATCTCATCGTTCTGGGCTCCGGCCCCGGCGGCTATGTCGCCGCGATCCGCGCTGCACAGCTGGGCTTGAAAGTCGCGATCGTGGAGCGCGAAAATCTGGGCGGCATCTGCCTCAACTGGGGGTGCATCCCAACCAAGGCGTTGCTGCGGTCGGCGGAAATCTTCCACTATATGCAGCATGCCGGCGACTATGGTCTGGCGGCGGAAAAGATCAGCGCCGACATCGCGGCGGTCGTCAAGCGTTCGCGCGGGGTGGCCAAACAGCTTAATCAGGGCGTGACGCACCTGATGAAGAAGAACAAGATCGCCGTGCACATGGGCGATGGCAAGCTGACGGGTAAGGGCAAGCTTTCCGTAACCAAGGACGGCAAGACCGAGGAACTGACGGCCAAGAACATCATCCTGGCGACTGGCGCGCGCGCGCGCGACCTGCCGGGCACGCCGGCCGACGGCAAGCGGGTTTGGACCTACCGCCATGCGATGACCCCGCCCGAAATGCCGACCAAGCTGCTGGTCATCGGATCGGGCGCGATCGGCATCGAGTTTGCCAGCTTCTACAATGACATGGGCGCGGACGTCACCGTGGTCGAGATGATGGACCGCATCGTCCCGGTCGAGGATGCCGACGTTTCGGCATTCCTGGAAAAGGCGCTTAAAAAGCAGGGCATGACTATCATGACCGGCGCAGGCGTCAGTGACATAAAGGTGACGGACAAGGGCGTGTCGGCCAAGCTGAAGGACAAGGCGGGGAAGGAAAGCGCCGCCGAGTTCAGCCACATGATTGTCGCCATCGGCATCGTTCCCAACACCGCCGACATCGGCCTTAAGGAACTCGGCGTCGATGTGGACGATCGCGGTTTCCTCAAGACCGACGAGATGTGCCGCACCAATATCGAGGGGCTGTGGGCGATCGGCGATATCACCGCGCCGCCGTGGCTGGCGCACAAGGCGAGCCATGAGGGCGTGATTGCCGCCGAAGCCATTGCGGGCAAGCACCCCCATGCCATGGACGCGCGTAATATTCCTGGCTGCACCTATTGCCATCCGCAAATCGCCAGCGTCGGCCTGACCGAAGCCAAGGCGAAGGAAGCGGGTTATGAAGTGAAGGTCGGCATGTTCCCCTTCATCGGCAATGGCAAGGCGATCGCGCTGGGCGAAGCGGAAGGCTTCACCAAGACGGTGTTCGACGCCAAGACCGGCGAATTGCTGGGCGCCCACATGATCGGCGCGGAAGTGACCGAGATGATCCAGGGCTACACCATCGGCAAGACGCTGGAAACGACCGAGGCGGAACTGATGCACACGGTGTTCCCGCATCCGACCATTTCGGAATCGATGCATGAAAGCGTGCTCGCGGCCTATGGGCGCGCGCTTCATATCTGACCGGCGATCAGTGACAAAAGGCGCGGGAGCTTTGGCTCTCGCGCTTTTTTGCGTGTTGCTGATCGCGTTCGCGCAGCGTTTCGGATGGCTGGACGAAATCAATGTCGGGCTGATGACGCTGGCGGGCGAAGGGCGGGACACCGGGCCGGGCGGCACGGTGACGATGGTGATGCGGCTGGCGTCTGCCATCGGTGGCACGCTGGGGCGCATCACGCTGCTGGCGGTGGTGCTGGCGCCGCTCATCTGGGCTGGCCATCGGCGATCCGCGATGTGGCTGGCGGGCATGATGGCGGTCGGGACGCTGCTCAACCTGGCGTTGAAACAGGCCTTTGCCGCGCCGCGCCCGGACTTGCTGCCGCATCTCGATCTCGTCCACACATATAGCTTTCCAAGCGGCCATTCGGCGGGGAACATGATGTTTTTCGGCGCGCTGGCGATGCTCGCCGGGCGGCGTGGCGCCTATTGGGGCGCGGCGGTCGTAATCCTGCTGATCGGGGTCAGCCGCGTCTGGCTGGGGGTCCATTGGCCCAGCGACGTATTGGCTGGCTGGGTCGAGGGGCTGGGCTGGCTAGCCTTTTGCGCGATCTGGCTACCAGCGCGGGGAGGGAAGCAGCAGTGCGCGCGCGATGCTGCCGTGCGGAGGCATTCCGTCGCTGGTAACGAAGCCGTGGACCCGGAAACTGTCGAAGGCGCTGGTCGCGGCGATCAGCGATAAGGGGATCGCCGTCCAGATGAGCAGCCTTTGCGCGCCGATGACAGCGCGTGCCGGTGACAGCGCAATCAGCACCAGCGGCAGCACCGGCAGGAAGTAGCGCCCCTGCGTACCCTGGATATAATCCGCGCCGAGCGGCGTGCCAGTCAGATACATGGCGGTTTCTACGAGCAGCGCGACACCGAGGGCGACAGCAAGCCACCAGATACGCTGCCCCAGGCCAAAGCGCGCGGCCGAGCCCGTCGCCACCCCGGCAGCCAGCATCAGCGCCGCGAGCGGATAGGCGAGCAGGGGCAGGAGGATCGCGTTCCAGCCGAACCGCCCGACGATCTGAAGCGCATAGACCGGCGCGCGTTCAATGACGCTGGTGACGAGGATATGGACATAACCAAGTGGCGAGGCGAGGATCATGGCAAGCTGATCGCGCAGTGGCGCGGTCATCATCGTCTCGCCGGTTTTGCGTGACTGAATATGGTAAAGCGCCTGGCTGCCACCGGAATAGTGCATCCAGCCCAGGAAGGCGATCGCGCCCAGCGCCATCGCGCCGAGGATCAGCCACTGGCGGGGATCGCGTCGCGTCGGCCAGCGAAGGCCTGCGGCCATGAGCGGCAGATAGACGCCCTTGCACAGGGCCAGCAACGGTCCGGTGAGGAGCAGTCCGACCGGGCGAGCCGGCGCCGAGCCCATGAACCCGATCCGCAGGGCAAGCGCCAGGCCCACAAAGCCAAGGCCGTTGATGACGGCATCGGGAGAAAGCGAGCCCGTCTGGTAGGCGAAGGTCGGCAGCAAGGCGGTGACGAGCAGCGCATTACGGCCGAAAGGTAGCAGTTGCAGCGCGGCGATCAGCAGGGCGAGGCCGGTCAGCGCGTTGACGAGGCGTCCGACATAGAAGGTGCCAAGCGACGACAGACCCAGCCCCTTGCCCGCCGCCAGACCCACGGCGCCTGGCACATAGAGTGTGGGCGCATAGCTGGCGACATTGGGGAAATCGGCAAAGTCAGTTCCGGTGCGACCCGCGTCGGCGGCGGCGCTCCGTCGCAATTGATCCGCGTCGAACACCCGCACCGTGGCGGGCACGTCGGTGGGAAAGTCGATGCGATGGATGTCCAGCGCGGCACGTGGCAATGTCGTGCCGATCGCAGGACCACGCTGCTGCGTCAGCACATCCCCCTGCCTGACCGCCAACGCCTTCATATAATGTTGATTTTCGTCCGGCGCCTGGAAGGGGGGCGTCACGAGGCAGAAGAAGAGTGTGAGCAGGCACAGGAGGGCAAGCAACAGCTTTTCCGACCCGCTCCATGGCACGGCGAACAACATGTCCGCGCGTTCCAGGCCAGAAAATCGCTGTCGTTCGTTCCGCATCGGCAAAATTTAGCCGCGACGGCTTAATATTTCGCGACTGTCTCGCAATGTGGCCAGATTTTCAACGGCGCGTTACATAGGGCGGCGTCGTCATTCCGCTTCCGGCTCCAGCGCCACGGGGGGATGCAGACGCAGGCGCGTCACGCGCCGGCTGTCGCTGGCGATGATTTCCAGTTTCCAGCCGCTTTCGGGATGGTCCAAAATCTCGCCCATCTCGGGCACGCGGCCGGCGAGCACGAAGGCCAGACCGCCCAGCGTATCGACATCTTCCTCCACATCGCCAAGGCGGGCATCAATTTCTTCGGCGACATCATCGAGTTCAGCGCGGGCATCAGCTTCCCACAGGCCATCGTCCAGCGGCACCAGCATCGCTTCGGGCGCATCGTCATGCTCGTCCTCGACGTCGCCAACGATTTCCTCGACCAGATCCTCGAACGTCAGCAGCCCTTCGGTGCCGGAATATTCGTCAAGCACGATGGCAAGATGGGTCCGCTTGGCGCGCATTTCCGCAAGCAGGTCCAGTGCGCCCATGCTTTCAGGCACATAGAGCGGCTGACGGATCAGGGGTGCAAGCGTGTCGGGCGCCGGCGCTTTGCCGGCCAGGATGGCAAAGGCGTCGCGAATGTGGATCATGCCCACGATCGTGTCGAGATTTTCCCGGTATACAGGGATGCGGCTGTGGCCAGCTTCGGCAAAGAGCGCCGCGAGGTCTGCGAAGCTTGCCGTCTCCTCGATCGCCACGATGTCGGCGCGGGGCACGGCGACATCATCGACCGTATGTTCGGAAAAGTGCAGCAGGTTGCGCAGCATCTGCCGTTCGATGGCGGACAGGTCGCCCTTTACCGGCGGATGATCTTCTTCATCTTCCTCATCATATTCGTCGAGCGCCTCTTCCAGTTCCTTGCGCAGGCTGGTTTCTGCATTCTCGCCGAACAGCAGCGACTTGATGCCGCTCCATAAGCCGCCCTCGTTACTACTGTCCGCTTCCTTGGAAGCGTTGCCATCCTTGGGGCTGCCTTCAGCCATCGGTCGTTCTAGTCCCCTGTTCGAAGCGTTTCGCGATCGGCCTTAGCGACCTTGCAGGAAAAACGCCTCATCAAATATCGTTGCGGTCCCCATAGGGGTCAGCCAGGCCCAGCGACGCCAGCGCGGCGATTTCCAGCGCTTCCATCGCTTCGGCTTCTGCGTCGTCCATATGGTCATATCCCAGCAAATGAAAAGTGCCGTGGACGATAAGATGCGTGGCATGATCCAAGATGCTGATGCCCTTGTCGGCGGCTTCCTGGACGCAGACGCCTTCGGCCAGGACGATGTCGCCCAGCAGCACCTCGCCATCGTCGGTGTTGGCCGTCGCCTGAAGCAGATCGTCCTGCACCATCGGAAAGGACAGGACGTTGGTCGGCTTGTCCTTGTCGCGATAGGCGCGATTGAGGCCATGCACTTCCTCGTCGGAGGTCAGCTTCACCGCGATTTCATAATGTGTGGGTGCTGCTGCGAAGCCGGCATAGGGGCTGTGCGCGATCGCGGCGGTGACGGCGCGGTCGGCGAGGGATTGCCAGTCCGCGTCGGGCCAGCCGGTTTCGTGGAGGAGGGCGACGTCGATCATGAGTTATATGTCCGTTCGTCCTGAGTAGCCGCTGAGCTTGCCGAAGCGGCGTATCGAAGGATGTAGTGCGCGCCTGCCCTTCGATACACAGCTGTCGACACGCTCAGTCTCTCAATCCGGGCGACCGGTGTAGGGATCAGATCAAGCATCCGGCCCCTCATATGCCTGGACGATGCGGCCGACGACCGGGTGCCGCACCACGTCGCCGATGCCGAATGGCACCATGGCGATGCTTTCCACGCCATGCAGGCGGGCCACCGCGTCGGCGAGGCCAGAGATGCCGGGTTGCGGCAAGTCGACCTGCTTGGGATCGCCGCAGATGACCATGCGGCTGCCCTCGCCAAAGCGGGTCAGGAACATCTTCATCTGGGCGATGGTGGTGTTCTGCGCCTCGTCGAGCACGATGAACGCGTTGGCCAAGGTGCGCCCGCGCATGAAGGCGAGCGGCGCGATCTCGATCTCGCCGCTCGCGATGCGCCGTTCGACCTGTTCGGCCGGCAGCGTGTCATAGAGCGCGTCGTAGATGGGGCGCAGATAGGGATCGACCTTGTCCTTCATGTCGCCGGGCAGGAAGCCCAGCCGCTCGCCCGCTTCCACCGCCGGGCGGGAGAGGATGAGGCGATCCACGCTGCCGGTGATGAGCTGGCTGACTGCCTGCGCGACCGCGAGATAGGTCTTGCCGGTGCCTGCCGGGCCGAGGGCGAAGATGATGTCGTTGCGGGTCAGCGCCTCCATATAGGTGACCTGCGTCGCTGATCGTGGCACGATCGTCTTCTTGCGGGTGCGGATCATCACCTTGGGCGGTTCGGCGACGTCATGGCGGATGATGCCGTCGAGCGTCGGTTCGGCGGACATGGCGATCACCGCCTCCACTGCGCCGGAATCGATTTCCTGCCCGGCGACAATCCGGTTGTAGAGGCCGGTCATGACGTCGCGGGCGCGGGCGGCGGCTTCGGCCTCACCCTCGATCTGGAGCTTGTTGCCGCGCGCGGCGATATAGACACCCAGGCGGTTTTCGATGGCGACCAAATTCTGGTCATATTGCCCGAACAGCGCGCCCAGCAGATGCGGTTTATCGAAAGTGACTTCCAGACGGGCGCGCTCGGCGATGTCGGGGCGCGGACTGTGATGTGGCTTTTTCGACATAGGTCAACCTCTCCCTTGCACGGTCACACCCGCAAAGACGGGCATCCATCTTCCAAACCAAGCGTCTAGCGGAACGGCCCGGAGATGGGTCCCCGTCCTTGCGGGAACGACGGTGCGATGGATCAAGCGGCCTTCCTCCTCACGGTTTCGCCAGCCAAGCTATTGGGTCCGGCGCTGATGATATCGACGTTGACCAGATCGCCGATCGACAGCTCCGGCGCGGTCACGACGACCGACTGGAGCCAGGGCGATTTGCCAATGAGCTGGCCGGGGTGCCGACCCTTGCGCTCCAGCAGGATCTGCGTGGTCCGCCCTACGGTCGCGGCGTTGAATTCGGCCTGCTGGCGGTTGAGCGAGGCCTGAAGCCGCGAAAGCCGTTCGTCCATGACCGCTGCCGGTATCTGGTGATCCATGTCGGCGGCTGGCGTTCCGGGGCGGGGGCTATATTTGAAGCTGTAGCATTGGGCGTAGCGCACCTGTTCGACGATGCGCAGCGTATCTTCAAATTCGGCATCCGTTTCGCCGGGGAAGCCGACGATGAAGTCGCCGGAAATGGCGATGTCGGGGCGCGCCTGCCGCACCCGTTCGATGATGCGCAGATAGCTGTCGGCGCTGTGGCTGCGGTTCATCGCTTTTAGGATGCGGTCATTGCCCGCCTGCACCGGGAGATGCAGGAACGGCATGAGCTTGTCGATGTCGCCATGCGCCGCGATCAGGCCATCGCTCATGTCATTGGGATGGCTGGTCGTATAGCGGATGCGGCGCAGGTCAGGGATTTTCGCCAGTTCACGGACCAGTCCGTCCATGCCCTGCGCCCGGCCCTTGTCATCCTCCCCGGTCCAGGCGTTCACATTCTGGCCAAGAAGGGTGATTTCCCGCGCGCCGC
Source organism: Sphingobium sp. UBA5915 (assembly GCF_002431195.1). Lineage (NCBI taxonomy): Bacteria > Pseudomonadati > Pseudomonadota > Alphaproteobacteria > Sphingomonadales > Sphingobiaceae > Sphingobium > Sphingobium sp. UBA5915. The sequence continues at coordinate 8,399 of NZ_DJDV01000122.1, forward strand.
CATCGACCAGCGCCTTGGCTTCATCGACGATCGCGCTCCAACTGCGGCTGATCTCGGCGCCGCGTGTGTAGGGGACCACGCAATAGGTGCAGAATTTGTCGCACCCTTCCATGATGGTAAGGAAGGCGGTGGGGCGCGCCTGCTTGGTGCGCGCCGGGAGCGCGCCGAATTTGGAGGCCGCCGGCATGTCGGTATCGACCGCCGCTTCGCCCCGACCGACCTTGTCGATCAGATCGGGCAGGCGATGATAGGCCTGTGGCCCCACCACGATGTCGACATTGCGCGCGCGGCGCTGGATCTCGCTGCCTTCGGCCTGTGCGACGCAGCCGGCGACGGCGATCATCGGACGGCTGCCATCGTCGCGGGTCAGGCGGCCGATGTCGGAATACACCTTGTCCACCGCCTTTTCACGAATGTGGCAGGTGTTGAGGATGACGAGGTCGGCGTCCGTGCCCTCGGCAGCGGGGGTCATGCCCTGCGTGCCCAGCATTTCGGCCATGCGCTCGCCATCATAGACGTTCATCTGGCAACCGAAGGATTTGACGTGAAATGTCGTGGGCGCGGTCGTCGCAGGATTTCGGGGGGCGTCGTTACGATTCATGCGGTCCAGCTATACAGGCGGCAAGGGGGGAGCGGAAGAGTGGTGATGCGCGGCGATGCTGGCGGCGATCCGGTCTCGCGCCAGCGCGGCGATCGCCTTGCGATCCGCGCATTTGGCCGGATCGAAGGGCGCGAGAAAGCGAATCGTCATCGGCAATCGGCCCTTGCGTCGCAGAATTCGCAGGACGTTGTCGACCGCGGGTTCGTCACCGATCCAGGCGATGTCCGAGGCGGCTGCACCATAGTCGATGTACACCGGCTGGATCATCACAGGGCGCGGCGGCGGTAGCAATACGGCCAACAGGGTGGGCTTGAACGGCAGGAGCGTGGTGCCGTCGCCGGTCGTGCCTTCGGGAAAGAGCGTGACCGGCTGATGCCCCATCAAGGCCGATCGGAGCGCGTCCATCTGCCCTGACAGGCCGCCGCGGCGTTCGCGCGAAACGAAGACCGTGTTGTTCTGCGCCGCCAGCCAGCCGACGACGGGCCATCGTGCTACGCCATCTTTCGACACGAAGGCCGTGCCGGTGGCCCCGCCCAGCGCAAGAATGTCGATCCAGCTGACATGGTTGGCGAGCAGGAAAATGTCGCCGCCGGCCGGTTGACCGTCGAGAGATATCCGCGCGCCGATCGCGCGCGCCGCGAGCCCCAGAAACCGGGAGGGCCAAGGCGAGCGCCGGCCGGCCAGGCGCCAGCCGAGATGAGGGATGAGGCATAGCAGCAGGGCACTGGCCAGCAGGAAAAGGCGGCCAGCGCAGCGCAGGGGCGCGATCCTGTCAGTTCTTGCGGTCGAGCGCGACGCCGTACAACTCCATACGGTGATCGACCAGCCGGAAACCCAGCTTTTCGGCGATCTGCTTTTGCAACTGTTCCAGTTCCGGGTCGACAAATTCGATGACATTGCCGGTTTCGACGTCGATCAAATGGTCATGATGCGATTCCGGCGCAGCTTCGTAGCGGGCGCGACCGTCGCCGAAATCATGGCGTTCCAGGATGCCGGCTTCTTCGAACAGGCGCACAGTGCGATACACGGTGGCGATGGAAATGCCCGGATCGATAGTGGCGGAGCGTTTGTGCAATTCCTCGACATCGGGATGATCGGACGCGTCACTGAGCACCTGGGCAATCACCCGGCGCTGCTCTGTGATGCGCAGCCCCTTTTCATGACATAGGGCTTCGACGTCAATTTTGCGGTTCATGCAGGCTCGCTTACTGGATTCAGGCGAAAAGTCGGGCATAGCCTAGCGCCTTTTACTCATGCGGGAAAGGGGCGCATCGGCCGATGCACCCCTTTCCGGGAAAGTCGCGCTGGCGCGGTGTGATTACTTGCCGCGGGTGCGGCGACGCTTGGTGCCAAGGCCGATCTTCTTTGCCAGATTGCGGCGCTGTTCGGCGTAGTTGGGCGCGACCATCGGATAGTCGGCGGGCAGGTTCCACTTGGCGCGGTAATCTTCCGGCGTCATCTGATAATGGGTCATCAGGTGACGCTTGAGCATCTTGAGCTTCTTCCCGTCTTCAAGGCAGACGATATAGTCGGGCTTGATCGACGCGCGGATGGACACGGCGGGTTCGGGGCGGACCTCGGGCGCTTCGACCGGCTGGTTGAGCGCGGACAGGGCGGCGTGAACATTCTGGATCAGCGACGACACATCCGAAACCGCAACGCTATTGTTGGAGACGTGCGCGGCAACGATGTCAGAGGTCAATGTGATAAGCAGTTCGTTCTGCGCGGATTCGGTTTCCATGGTCCTGTTTCCTGCCAATTTATACAGTGATGCGACCCGCCCGACGGAATGTTTTCAGGAGCGGTATTGCGTCGCCTAATCTTCACATGGGGTTTACGCAACCATCAATTGCTTCAAATGCCCATATCGATGCGAAAACTTAAGGCGTCATATAATTGACCATCACTGCCGCGATAATAACCCGGGCGGCGATGCACATATTCGAACCCAATTTTCTCATAGAGTTGAATGGCGTTATTCGTCGCGCGTACTTCAAGATTCATCGATGTGATGCCTCGCCGACGCGCCGTGCGTAAACTGTCCCGTAGCAATGTTTCCCCGATACCGCGCCCGCGCCAGAGCGGGGCGACCGCCAGCAACAGCAATTCGCATTCATCCAAAACGGACCGCACCAGGGCGAAGCCGAGCGGCGAGGCGTCGAGCCGCGCAACCGTAAGCCAAGTGCCAGGCATGATCATCACCCCCGCCAATTGCGGCAAGGTCCAGGCTTCGCCAAAAACGGGGTCGAAGGCCGCAGTCATCACGTCCATGGTGTCGGCCATCGCGTTGCGATCCGCGCCTTCGTGCAGGTCAAGGGAGAGGCCGGGCATCATGGCAGGGCGCGCTCCGCAATCGTCTTCGCGTCTGCGCCACGGCCATAAATGGGGGAGGGCGGCAGGCCTGGCAGCGCCGCGATCAGCGGCCATGCGCTGGCGTCGGGATAGAGGGTGACCGCTGTGCCGGCACCGCGTTCCGTGACCAGCGTCTCAGCGCCGGTGCCGTAGATAAAGGGCGTTTCAATCTGTCGCGCCAGGTCCGAAATTAGGGTCGAACGGATGGGGCCATGCTGGGTGCGGCCATCGGCATCGAAGCATTGCCAGAATAGTTCGCCGTGCCCGCCGGTGATGGTGACCACAATGGGGCCGCCCTGATGATCGCTGAGCGCCGCCTGCGCCGCAATGATCGAGGGCGCGCTGAAACCGTGAAGCGGAACGGCCCAGGCCAGAGCCAGGGCACGGGCGGCGGCGATACCAATCCGCACGCCGGTAAAGCTGCCCGGCCCTACATCGACGGCGATCGCATCGGCGCGTCCTCCGTCGGGCAAGGCAGCGATAGCCGGCAGAAGCGCCTCGGCATGGCCGCGACCGACAATCTCGTGAAATCGCCCGACAGGCGTACCGTCCTCCAGCAGCGCCACGGACAGGGCCTGTGTCGCAGTGTCGATCACCAGCAGGCGCAAGGAATACTCCCGTTCAGCATCCGCCAGATGCGGACTCGCCTAGCGGTTAGTCGATCCGGGGCGATTTGCCAAATGGCCTTGCGGCATCAGACCGCGCGCACTTCCGTCACTTCGGGAACATAATGTTTGAGCAGTTGCTCGATGCCGTTCTTGAGCGTCGCCGACGACGATGGGCAACCAGCGCAGGCGCCCTGCATCTTGAGGTAAACCGTGCCCTTGTCGAACCCGCGATAGATGATGTCGCCACCATCATTGGCGACGGCAGGGCGGACGCGGGTGTCGATCAGTTCGCGGATCTGATCCACGATCTCGGCATCTTCGGGGTTTTCGGCAAAGGCGTCGTCATCGGCCGGAACATGGATTTCGCCTGCCGATCCGGCCACGAACAAAGGCATGTTCGCGGAGAAATGTTCGAGCAGGATGGAGAGCACTTCGGGCTTCACGTCGCGCCAGTCAGACCCTTCGCCGATGGTCACGGAAATGAAGTCGCCGCCAAAGAAAACGCCGGTAACGTCTCCCAAGGTGAAGAGCGCACTGGCAAGCGGCGATGCCTCGGCCTCTTCAGGGGATGCGAAATCGCGGGTGCCAGCGCCCATGACCACGCGGCCGGGGATGAATTTGACGGTCGCCGGATTGGGCGTCGGTTCGGTCTCGATCAGCATGGTGCGCATGTGGCGATTTGCTGCGGCAAGATCAACCCGTTGGAACTTCGCCCGCGACCGTTGATTGAGTGTAGCAAATATGAAGGAGATGCGACGATGAGCACCGAGACCGAAATCCGCGAACGTTTCTGGAAGCAACTGTCGGAAAGCCCGTTTCTGATGGTCGGCCTGCAGGGTTCGCGGGACCATAATCTGCCGATGACCGCGCAGTTGGACCCGGAAGCCAATCATTCCTTCTGGTTCTATACGTCCAAGGACAATCGGCTGGCACCAGGCGGCCCGGCCATGGCGCAATATGCGTCGAAGGATCATGACCTGTTCGCATGCGTCGATGGCACGCTGACCCCGGAAACAGACCCGGCGGTGATCGCTCGTTACTGGTCCAAGCAGGTCGAGGCCTGGTATCCGCAGGGCCGGAATGATCCCAGTCTTCTGATGCTGCGGTTCGACCTTAACACCGCTGAGATCTGGGAAGCGGAAATGTCCCTGAAGGGCGTGTTCAAGATGATGTTCGGCGGCGACGTGCGTTCAGAGATGAAGGGCAAGCACGCCGAAGTCTCTCTTTGAACACCTGAACTTGTGGTAAGCGGCTGCCTGGTTGGTGGCCGCTTGCTTTTTGCGCGCGTTGCAGGCATATGCGCTGCGGCGCAGCAACCGGCTTTCACAGGCCCATAGCGATTGGCAGCGTGATCGTCCCCGACGCTTATCGAGCGGGAAGGGACCGGCCAATGACCAGCCTGCGCCAAGCTTGAGGCTTCCCTTTTCACGCGGGTCGTTTCGTAACCCGCCTCGCGCCCTCTCTGTGACAGTCACGGACGGTCGGCGCTGGCCGACATGTGAGACTATCATGGAATTTACCGATCTGGGCTTGTCAGAGCCGATTCTGAAGGCGCTTTCCGCCAAGAAATACACCGCGCCCACCCCCATCCAGCAAAAGGCGATCCCGGTGCTGCTGCAAGGCCACGACCTGTGCGGCATCGCACAGACCGGCACCGGAAAGACGGCGGCCTTCGCGCTGCCCAGCCTCGATTATTTCGCGCGCAACCCCAAGCCGACGCCGCTGCGCGGTTGCCGGATGCTGGTGCTGTCGCCGACCCGTGAACTTGCCGCGCAGATTGCGCAGAGCTTTCGCGACTATGGCCGGTTCCTCAAGCTGAGCGTCGAAACGGTGTTCGGCGGCGTGCCGATCAACCGGCAGATCAAGGCGCTGAGTCAGGGCGTGGATATCGTCGTGGCGACGCCGGGCCGCCTGCTCGACCTGATCGACCAGCGGTGCTTCACCATCAAGGACACGGAAATCTTTGTCCTCGATGAAGCGGACCAGATGATGGACATGGGCTTCATCCACCCGTTGAAACGCGTCGCCAAGCTGCTGCCGACCGATCGGCAGAACCTGTTTTTCTCGGCCACCATGCCCAAGGAGATCGAGGCGCTGGCCGGTCAGTTCTTGAACGATCCGGTCAAGGTCAGCGTCGCGCCGCAATCGACGACGGCAGAGCGCGTGCGTCAGCAGGCGACATTCGTCAATCAGGCGGAAAAGCAGGCGTTGCTGCACATCGTGCTCGAAACCGAAGACATTGATCGCGCGCTCATTTTTACGCGGACCAAGCATGGCGCAGACCGCGTGGTTCGCTTTTTGGAAGGGGCAGGCATCGACGCCTTCGCCATCCATGGCAATAAGAGCCAGGGCCAGCGCACCACCGCTCTGCAGGCGTTCCGCCAGGGCAAGGTCAAGCTGCTGGTGGCGACCGATATTGCCGCACGCGGCATCGACGTGTCGGGCGTCAGCCATGTCATCAATTTCGAAATCCCCAACGTGCCCGAACAATATGTTCACCGGATCGGCCGTACGGCGCGCGCGGGCGCGGAAGGCGTGGCGATCAGCTTTGTGGCCGATGATGAGCGGCCCTATCTCAAGGCGATCGAGCGGGCGACACGCGTGAAGCTGGACGTCGCACCGCTGCCGGAAAATTTCCTGGAAGCCGTCCGTAACCTGCCCAAGCCCGCGCCGCAGCGCAAAGGTCCAAGCCAGAGCCCATCGCAACAGGCCAAGCGCGCCGAAGGGCAGCGCCGCTATCAGGACCAGCAGAAGGCGCAGCGCGGCACCCCCGACAAGGCGCATCGTGGCGATGGCGACGGCACGGGGGCCAAGAAGCCTTTCCGTCGGCGCCGGCGTGGCGCGGTGGGCGCGCACAAGGGCGCGGTGCAGCGGACTGGCGCGCGCTAAACAGCAATGAAAGAAAGGGAGGCGGTGCTCAGTCGCCCCCCTTTCCTTATTTTGTCAGTGGTGGTTCAGGAAAAAGACGCTAGGCTTTATCGCCTATGCGTTTTTCCCCCCGCCGTTCGGCCGCTTCGCTCCTCATCCTGTCCCTGTTGCTGGCCGGCGCGCCGCAGACGCTGGCCCAGCCGCAGCAGACCGCAACACCGGTCGATCAGGGGGCGAGCAAGGCGCAGGTCCGCCCCTGGCTCTATGAAAATAGCGACGTGCCGATCGATGCTGCATGGCGGTTCGGCACGCTTTCCAACGGGCTGCGCTACGCGGTGCGGCGCAATGGCGTTCCGCCGGGACAGGTTTCGATCCGCCTGCGGATGGACGTCGGATCGCTCATGGAGCGCGCGGATGAGCAGGGATATGCTCATTATATGGAGCATCTCACCATGCGTGGGTCGCGCCATGTGCCGGATGGCGAATCCAAGCGTATCTGGCAACGTCTGGGCGTCACCTTCGGCAGCGACAGCAACGCCCAGACAACGCCCACCGGCACGACCTATGCGCTCGACCTGCCCCAGGCGACGCAGGCCAGCTTGACCGAAAGCATGAAGATATTGGCCGGGATGATGGCCGAACCCAATATCAACGCCGGTTCGGTCGATGCCGAACGGGCGGTCGTGCTGGCGGAAAAGCGAGAGAGCGACGGCCCACAAAGCCGCATCTCGGATGCCAATCGATTGCATTTCTTCGCCGGACAGCCACTCGCCGAACATGCGCCGATCGGCACGGTCGACACGCTGAAAGCCGCGACCGCGGCGAAGATGGAGGCGTTCCACCAGCGTTGGTATCGCCCTGAAAACACGGTGATCGCAATTTCCGGGGACATTGATCCGGCCATTGCCGAACAGTTGATCAAGGATAATTTCGGTAATTGGACTGCGCCTGGAAAGGGGGCGGCGATCCCTGATTTCGGCGCACCCGACCCGAAGGCGCCGGCGACGCGCGTCTTCGTGGAACCGGGCGTGCCGGTCAGCCTGACCATGGCGTGGCTGCGACCCTGGACCCCGCATGCCGACACGATCGTCTATAATCAGGACAAGCTGACCGACATGCTGGCGTTGCAGATCGTCAGCCGGCGGCTGGAACAGGCGGCGCGGAGCGGGGGGAGTTTCCTTCAGGCGAGCGTCGAGCAGCAGGACGTCAGCCGATCCGCCGACGGCACCTTCGTGTCGATCATACCCAGCAATGACGACTGGCAAAAGGCGCTGCGCGACGTGCGGGCCATCATTGAGGACGCAAAGGCAGCGCCGCCCAGCCAGGCGGAAATCGATCGCGAATATGCGCAGATGGATACCGCGCTCGCCATACAGGTCGAAAATGCGCCGACTGAAGCCGGGGCCAAGCAGGCGACCGACCTGGTGAGCGCGGTCGATATTCGTGAGACGACGGTCAGCCCGCAGGCCGCTGTCGAGATATTCCGCGCGGGCAAGCCCGCCATGACCCCGCAAAAGATTCTCGATTCAACGCAGCGGCTGTTTTCCGCCGGGGTGTTCCGGGCAATGCTGGTGACAAGCAAGGTGGAGCCGGGGCAGGACGAACGACTGGCGGCCGCGCTTGTCGCCCCGGTCAAGGCCGCGACCAATGCGCGGCTGTCGGACAAGCCGGTAACGATGGATGACCTGCCCAATCTCGGCGCGCCGGGCACGGTGGTCTCGCGCAGCCAGGTGGGCTTGCCCGGCATGGAGACGATCACTTTCTCCAATGGCGTCAAGCTGGTCCTGTTCGCCAATGACGCCGAACCGGAAAAGGTGCGGATCAATGTCCGTTTCGGTCATGGTCAGCAGGCCTTCTCGCCGGTGAAGCCCGTGCCGAGCTGGGCCGGCGGCTATGCGCTGATGGCAAGCGGCATTGGCAAGCTCGGCCAGCGCGAACTGGACGAGCTGATGATCGGCCGACGCATGGGGATGAATTTCGAAACTGACGACGACGCCTTCGAAATGCAGGCCGTGACGCGGCCGGCCGACTATAAGGATCAGTTGCGGCTGTTTGCTGCCAAGCTTGGGGAACCCGGTTGGGACCCCGCGCCGATCGCACGGGTCAAGACGGGGGCCATGGTTGCCTATGACGCTATGTCCCGTGCGCCCGATTCGGTGCTTGGACGCGATCTCAATTGGTTGCTGCATGACAAGGATGTGCGGTTCCGCACGCCGTCCCGCGCCGAAATCGAAGCGCTGACGCCCGAAGCGTTCCGCGCAACATGGGCGCCGATCCTTGCTTCGGGCCCGATCGAGGTTCAGCTGTTCGGTCATGTCGATGCCGAAGACGCCATCAAGGCGGTTGCCGCTACCTTCGGCGCCTTGCCATCGCGCGGCGATACGCCGATTCCGGCCGCTAACAAGGCGATGCGCTTTCCCGCCCATGTCGAAAAGCCGGTGGTCCTGCGCCATGAAGGCGACAAGGATCAGGCTGCCGCCGTCATGGCGTGGCCAACGGCGGGCGGCTTCGATTTGCAACAGCAGGGCCGCCAGCTGGAGATATTGACCCAGATTTTCAACGACCGCCTTTTCGACAAGCTACGGTCGACCGAGGGTGCGGCCTATTCGCCCAGCGTCCAGAATAACTGGCCATTTTCCTATGAAAGCGGCGGATATATCCTGGTCACGAGCCAGGTGCGGCCGGACCGTATCAGCTATTTCTACGACGCGGTGAAGGCGACGGCGGCCGATCTGGCGGCCAATCCCGTCAGCGCCGATGAACTCCAGCGCGCGGTCGCGCCGATGCAGCAATTGCTGATGCGCGCAAGCACCGGTAACGCTTTCTGGATGAACCAGATGGAAGGGGCGACGCATGATCCCCGTTATGTTCAGGCAATGCAGAATATGGGCAAGGATATGCTGAGCGTCACGCCAGCGCAGTTGCAGGCGCTGGCCGTCAAATATCTGGTGCCTGCCAAAAGCTGGTCGGTGATCGTGCTGCCCGAAGGCGTATCCGCCAAATAGACGGCGGTGAGGGGCTTTTCCGCTTGCTCCAGCCGGTGTTGGACGACTAGGCGACGGCTCCGGAAGCGAAGGGCAGGGCAATGAAGGGCGGACGGGGTTGAGCGTGCGGGTCATCCTGTCGGTAGAGGCGCTGGAACCGCGGCTTTCCGGCATCGGTCGATATAGCTGGGAACTGGCCCAGCGCTTGCCGTTGATCGAGGATGTCGAGAGCGTCCGCTTTTATCGCAACGGCCAGTGGATCACTGATCCCGGCCTGTTGCTGACGGATGGCCGGCAACCCTTGTGGGGCAACAAGCCGTTGCGATGGCTGCGCAAGCGCAACCAATGGGCCGTGCGCCTGAAACAGGCCGCAACCATGCGCAGTCATCTGTTCCACGGGCCCAATTATTTTCTGCCACCGGCCGGGGAGGGCGGGGTCATTACCGTGCATGACCTGTCGGTGTTCCGCTACGCCGAAACGCATCCGGCCGAGCGTCTGGCCCAGTTCGAACGTTACTTTCGCCTGTCGGTGGATCGTGCGGCGCATATCATCACCGATAGTGAGACGACGCGTCAGGAAGTGGCTGATTTCCTGGGGTTCGATCTGGCGCGGATCACGGCCGTCCCGTTGGCGGCGAGCCCGGTGTTTCAGCCGCGCGGCGCCGATGCGACCGCTGCTGCGCTGGCGCGCTACGATCTGACGCCGCAGGGTTATGCGCTGTGTGTTTCGACCGTCGAGCCGCGTAAGCGCATCACGCAATTGCTGCATGCCTGGCGAAACCTGCCAGCCGCCGTCCGTAGCCGCTGGCCACTGATGGTGACGGGCGGATCGGGCTGGCTGAGCGATGCCGTTCGCGACTTGATGGAAAAAGGGGCGCGCGAGGGGTGGGTGCGTTATCTGGGCTTCGTGCCGGAGGAAGATTTGCCGCTGCTCTATGCCGGCGCGTCGCTGTTCGTTTATCCATCCGTCTATGAAGGGTTCGGCCTTCCGCCAGTCGAGGCCATGGCCAGCGGCGTGCCAGTCGTCGTATCGAACGCGTCATGCCTGCCTGAAGTCACTGGCGGCGCGGCGATGCTGGTCGAGCCGGAGGATATTGCGGGATTTTCGCGGGCCTTGGAGCGGGCGCTTGAGGATGAAAGCTGGCGACGGCACGCTATCGCCAAGGGACTGGAGGTCGCCGGTCGCTATAGCTGGAACAGGTGCGCGCGGGAAACCGTAGAGGTTTACCGTCGTTTGCGTTGAGCGGCGTTAGTGTATCGCCTTCAATCCCGCGACGATCATCTGCGCCGCCCGACGCGCCGCACTTGCCGCTGGCAGCTTGGGACGCGACAGGGTGCGATGGCCAAGGCCAAACATGCATGCCAGCAACAACTCTTCAGCTGCATCGAGCGCTTCACCTGTCAGGTCGGGGTTTGCCACGCAGGCAAAGTCGCGCAGAACGACGCGAAATCCGACGCACAACTGTCCGATCATCTTGCCCACAGCCTCGTTACGAAACGCCTCAGCCATGATTTCGAACGAAAGCGCTTCTTCCTTTTCATCGGTACTATGGAGCAGCATGGCCTCGAACGCTTGTTCGGCAGAGAGTTCATGCGCATCCAGCCGGGATCGCAATATGGTCATCTGCGCAGTCCATGCGTCGGAGTCGATCCGCACCAGCGCTTCGATCACTTCTTCCTTGCCCTTGAACAGGCGATAGATTTGACCGACTGATACCTGAGCGGCGCTGGCCAATTGCGCCATGGACGTCTGATGAAACCCGTTGGCGGAAAAAAGCGTGCGCGCTGCCGTCAGAATCCGCGCCCTTCCGTCTGCTTCATGCTGCACTGCAACCATTTCTACCCCCAAATGGCTTTTTGAGCCTTGAACTTTCTGTGGCATGATCCTACCTGCGCAGCAAGCGGAATGAACGTTCATTCCGCACTCAGGTATCAAACAAAACGGATTCGGGCTATGCAAAAGGGGATTTTCACCGGGTTGCTGGCGTGTGCGTCGGCTTTGGCGTTGAGCGGTTGCGGTGAAAGCCAACCGCCCGCGCCCCCGCCGCCCGCGGTCGGCGTGACGACGGTAAGCACGCAATCTGTCCCCTTGGTCAATGAACTGCCGGGCCGTGTGGCGGCGCTGGAAACAGCCGAAGTTCGCCCGCAGGTCAATGGCGTCATCCGCCGCAGCCTTTTCTCGCAAGGCGGCTATGTACGCGCCGGCCAGGTTTTGTTCGAGATCGAAGATTCGCCCTATCGCGCGGCATTGGCACAGGCACAGGGTGCTTTGGCGCGCGCGCAGGCGGCCATCGGATCGACCAGTCTGCAAGCGCAACGCTATAAGGACTTGGTCGGCATCAATGCTGTCAGCCGGCAGGAATATGACAATGCGGTGGCCACCGCGCAGCAGGCGCGGGCCGATGTTGCGGCGCAGCGCGGCGCGGTGCAGGCGGCACAGGTCAACCTGGATTTTACGCGCATCCGCGCGCCCATCTCGGGCCGTATCGGGCGCTCGCTCTTTACCGCGGGTGCGCTGGTGCAGACCGGGCAGTCTGACCCGCTGGCCACGATCCAGCGGCTGGACACGGTCTATGTGGATGTGACCCAGTCTGCGGCCGAGATCATCGACCTGAAGCAAGCCATGAAGAAAGGTGGCGTGAGCGAGGCTGATGGCGCGCGCATCCAGCTGATCTTGCCGAACGGCAGCACATACCCGATAGAGGGCCGTCTCCAGTTTTCGGAAGTGACCGTGGACCCGGACACCGGAGCGGTCACGTTGCGGTCGACCTTTCCCAATCCCGATGGACTGCTGCTTCCTGGCATGTATGTCCGCGCCCGGCTGGTCGAAGGACGGCGCAATTCAGCGATCCTGGCGCCGCAGCAGGGCATCAGCCGCGATGCGCGCGGACGCGCTACGGCGATGGTCGTGGGCAAGGGCAACAAGGTCGAAATGCGTCAGGTAGAGGTCGATCGTGCGGTCGGAGACAAGTGGATCGTCACCAGTGGGCTTAAGCCCGGCGACAAGCTGATCGTGGAAGGCCTGGTCAATCTCAAGCCCGGAACGGTGGTTCGCCCTGGTGCGCCGCAGCAAATAACGGCGCAGCAGCAGGGCGCGAAGCCCGGTTCCGGCCAGGCGGCCGGCCAGCCGGCTCAGGGCGAGGCCAACTAAATCATGGCGCGTTATTTCATCGACAGGCCCATCTTTGCATGGGTCATCGCCATCGTCATCATGCTCGCGGGCCTGCTGGCGATCCGTTCCCTGCCGGTTGCGCAGTTCCCGGAGATCGCGCCACCTGCGGTCACGATCCAGACCAGCTACCCTGGGGCGAATGCCCAGACGCTGGAAAGCACGACCACGCAGATCATCGAGCAGCAGCTTAAGGGCATCGACAATCTGCGCTACTTCTCTTCCACCAGCGACGGGTCGGGCAATCTCAACATCACTCTGACGTTCGAACAGGGAACCGACCCTGACATTGCGCAGGTGCAGGTGCAGAATAAATTGTCGCAGGCGACCCCGTTGCTGCCGCAAGAGGTCCAGCAGCAAGGGTTGCGCGTCGGCAAGTCGACATCGAGCTTCCTTTTGATCGCCGCAGTCTACACGGACGATGGTATTCACGATCAGGAAGACGCGGCCGACTTCATCGCGTCCACCTTGCAGGATCCGCTCAGCCGCGTCACCGGCGTGGGCGATACGCAGCTGTTCGGCTCGCAATATGCGATGCGCATCTGGCTCGATCCCTACAAGATGGCCAATTTGCGCATCACCACAGGGGACGTGAAGTCCGCGATCCAGGCGCAAAATGCCCAGGTTTCGGCCGGCCAGATCGGCGGCGCGCCAGCGCCCCAGGGACAAGCGCTCAATGCGACTGTCACCGCCCAGTCGCGTTTGCGGACGGCGGAGGAATTCGAGAAAATTCGGCTTCGCAGCAACAGCGATGGATCGGTCGTCCTGTTGTCCGATGTCGCCCGCGTCGAGCTTGGGGCTGAGAATTACGGCTTTGGCGTCAAGTTCAACGGCCATCCCGCTTCCGGTTTTGGCATCAAGCTTGCGCCTGGCGCGAATGCGCTCGATACAGTGGAAGCGGTGAAAGACCGCGTCAACGAATTGTCCAAGAATTTTCCGACCTGGGTCAAATATGATTTTCCGGTCGACAATTCCAAATTCGTGACATTGTCGGTTGAGCAGGTGATCCACACGCTGTTCGAAGCAATTCTGCTCGTCTTCTTCGTCATGTTCATCTTTCTGCAGAACTGGCGCGCGACGCTTATCCCAACGATTGCTGTGCCGGTTGTCCTGCTTGGCGCATTAGCGGTGCTCTACGCGGCCGGCTTCACCATCAATACGCTGACGCTGTTCGGTATGGTGCTGGCCATCGGCCTGCTGGTCGATGACGCGATCGTCGTGGTCGAAAATGTCGAGCGTCTGATACAGGATGAAGGGCTGACGCCGAAGGAAGCCGCGCGGCGATCCATGGACGAAATCAGCGGCGCGCTGATCGGTATTGGCCTCGTCCTGTCCGCAGTGTTCCTGCCGATGGCCTTCTTCGGCGGCTCGACCGGCGTCATTTTCCGCCAGTTCTCCATTACCATCGTGTCATCGATGATCCTGTCGGTCCTGGTGGCGCTGATTCTGACGCCAGCTTTGTGCGCCACAATTTTGAAGCCCGCATCGCATGGCCATGATCAATGGTCGGGGCGTTTCGGGTCGATCTTTGGACGCTTTTTCGGTTGGTTCAATCGTACCTTTGACAAGGGCGTCACGCGTTATGGCCAGGGCGTCGAGAAGGTCGAGCGCCGCTGGGTGCGCACGATGCTGCTTTACCTGCTGATCGTCATCGGCATGGCGTTCATCTTTCTGCGGTTGCCATCAGGCTTCCTGCCGGAGGAGGATCAGGGCATCATCATCGCGCAATTGTCACTGCCGGCGGGATCCACGCTGGAAGAAACCGAACGGTCGCTGACGCGAATGCGGCGCCATTATCTGGTGGATGAGAAGAGTAATGTGGAGGCTGTCTTTACCATCGCGGGCTTCGGCTTTGTGGGGCAGGGGCAGAATGTGGGCATCGCCTTTGCCCGGATGAAGGATTGGGCGGATCGCAAGGGCGCGGAAAATGCCGTCCCTGCGATCGCGCAGCGCGCCAATATGGCGTTCCAGAAGATTTCCGCTGGCATGGCCATCGCCTTCGTGCCGCCGGCCGTCCAGGAACTGGGCAATGCGTCCGGTTTCGATTTCCAGCTGCTCGATCAGGGCAATCTGGGCCATGATAAGCTGCTGGCGGCTCGCAACCAGCTGCTTGGCATGGCAATGGGCGACGAGCGGCTGGCGCAGGTGCGTCCCAACGGCCTGGAGGATACGCCCCAGCTCAAGCTGAACGTCGATCAGGCGGCTGCCGGCGCGCTCGGGATCGCCCAGGCGGATGTCAATGACACGATCAGCACCAATCTTGGCGGCGCCTATGTCAATGATTTCATTGATCGTGATCGGGTGAAGCGCGTCTACGTCCAGGCTGACGCGCCCTATCGCACATCGGCCGATGCCATAGGCGCTTATCATGTCCGGGGTAGTTCCGGCCAAATGGCGCCCCTTTCCGCTTTCTCGACGACGGAATGGGTGCAGGGGCCGGCGCGACTGGAGCGCTTCAACGGTGTACCTTCGATGAACATCCAGGGTGGCGCCGCGCCCGGCGTGTCCAGCGGCACTGCCATGCAGGCGATGGAGGAACATGCCGCCAAGCTGCCCGCAGGGATCGGCTTCAGCTGGAACGGCATTTCTTATGAAGAACAGACATCGGGGGGGCAGGCGCCTTATGTCTATGCCCTGTCCATGCTGATCGTCTTCCTGTGCCTTGCTGCCCTGTATGAAAGCTGGTCGGTGCCGATCGCGGTCATGCTGGTGGTTCCGCTCGGCGTGCTGGGTGCGGTGATCGCGGCCACGCTCGCAGGCCTCAATAACGACATTTACCTACAGGTCGGCCTCATCACGACCATTGGCGTTTCGGCCAAGAACGCGATTTTGATCGTGGAGTTCGCGGAAGAAAAGATGCGTGAGGGCCTGTCGCCCGCGCGGGCAGCGCTGGAAGCGGGCAAGTTGCGCTTGCGGCCGATCCTGATGACCAGCTTCGCGTTCATCTTCGGCGTCTTGCCGTTGGCCTTGTCGACTGGCGCGGGCGCGGGTGGTCAAAATGCCATTGGCTGGGCTGTGGTAGGCGGCATGTTGTCGGCGACCGTGCTGGCCATCTTCTTCGTGCCGGTCTTCTTCACCGTGGTGAAACGTCTGTTCCGGGAACATCATGATAATCAAGCGGCGGACAATGCCGATGCGCCCACTTCGTCGCAGGAGGCCTGAGATCATGCGCAGCATCAAGGCGCTGAGCGCCGTCACCCTGTCGCTTGCCCTGGCGGCGTGCGACATGGCGCCGAAATATGTGCGGCCCGATCTACCGGTGCCGGTCGAAAGTCCGCAGGGACCTGCCTATGCTGAAACAGGCGAGGGCGCGGCGGCGATTCCGGCAGAGACGGCCTGGCGGGATTTCTTCACGGACCCCCGGATGGTCCGGGTGATCGAGACGGCTTTGACCAATAATCGCGACCTGCGCATTGCTGTCGCCAATGTAGCGCAGGCGCGCGCGCAATATCGCGTGCAAAGGGCCGACCTTTTTCCAAGCGTGAATGCGAGTGGCACGGCCACTTATTCCGAACAGCCGCTCGTTCAGTTCGGCCAAACTCAGCGGCTGAACAATGATGTCTATCAGGCGCAGGTCGGCATTTCGGCGTGGGAAATCGACCTCTTCGGCCGCGTGCGCAATCTCAGCAAGGCGGCGCTCGAGCAATTTTTCGCAACAGACGAAAATCGCAAGGCGGCGCAGACCAGTCTCGTGGCGGAAACCGCCAATGCGTGGCTGGTGATGGCGGCCGATCAGGAACGATTGCGCATCGCCCGGGAACTGGAGGGGGCGTTCGGCAAGACGCTGACCCTGACCAAGGCGCGGTTTGAGCGGGGGATCGCATCGGAGCTGGAAGTGCGCCAGGCGCAGACCAGCTACGATCAGGCGCGATCGGATATTGCCGAAGCGACGACGCTGGTCGCGCAGGATCAAAATGCGCTCAACCTGCTGGCCGGTACGACCGTGCCCGCCAGCGACCTTCCCGACAGCCTGACGCCGGAAGGGGCCACCCTTGAGAATTTGCCGGCGAACATCACATCCGATGTCTTGCTGCAACGGCCCGATATCGCGTCGGCCGAGCACCAGTTGCGCGCCGCGAACGCCAATATCGGCGCGGCGCGGGCGGCCTTCTTCCCTAATATCTCACTGACGGCGGCTTTCGGATCTATCAGCCAGGGCCTCTCCAACCTGTTCGGATCGGGATCGGATTTCTGGTCGGTGGCGCCTTCGGCCAACCTGCCGATTTTCGATTTCGGCCGTAATCAGGGCAATTTGCGTTATGCCCGGGCCACCTATGACGCGATGGTCGCAACATACGAAAAAAGCGTCCAGACCGGTTTTCGCGAAGTTGCCGATGCGTTAGCTCGCCGCGGGACGATGGAGCGCCAGCTGGAGGCCCAGACCTCGCTGCGGGATTCCGCGCGGGTCGCCTATACGCTTTCCGAAGCGCGCTTTCGCGCGGGCGTCGACAGCTTCCTAACGACGCTGGATTCGCAGCGTTCGCTCTATACCGCCGAACAGTCGCTGGTGGCGACGCGGTTGACGCGCGAGGCCAATATGGTCGAACTCTACCGGGCCATGGGTGGCGGTCTCAAATAGGCTTTGGCCGCAAAATGCGGGAAGCGGAACGATGGCGGCGTTGTCATGACCTCGCCACTTTTTCTGAAGGACCGTCGCGTGACTTTCGCCTGCATCCGTTTAGCCTCGCCCGTCGGCCTTCTGACCATCGTGGCGAGCGCCGGTCAATTGGTCGCAGTGCTCTGGCCGCAGGACCGACCCTCGCGCGTGCCCTTGCCTGCCCTTGGCGAGGCCAAGGATGATCCGTTGCTCAAGGAGGCATCGGCGCAACTGGCTGCCTATTTCGACGGCGAACTGAGGCGCTTCGACCTGCCGTGCGCGCTGGCTGGAACGCCGTTCCAGCGGGATGTCTGGCGCGCTCTAGACACCATTCCTTATGGTCAGACGCGCAGCTATGGCGCTATCGCGACCGACATCGGTCGGCCGACAGCGGTACGGGCGGTCGGGGCCGCCAATGGGCGCAATCCGCTGTCGATTATCACGCCTTGCCATCGTGTGGTGGGCAGGAACGGCGATTTGACCGGCTTTGCAGGCGGCCTGCATGCCAAACAGTGGCTGCTGGCCCATGAGGCGCGTGTCCTCGCTCGCTGAGCATCTTCTTTCCCGCGCGGCTTGTCGTTAGGGTGCCGCTCTGCGCATATCAGGGGCGACATGACGGAAGATCTGACGGATATAGTGGCGGACATCGTCGCCAGCATGCGGAGCGCGCCGGATCGGGGTCGCGTTGCCCACTATATTCCCGAGCTCGCCAAGGTTGAGGCCCGCCATTTCGGCATCGCTATCGCGACGGCCGACGGGCAGATGGTGACAGGCGGCGACGCCGACATGGGCTTTTCCATCCAGTCCATATCCAAGGTGTTCGCGCTGACCCTGGCGGTTGGCAAGGTTGGTGATCAGCTTTGGGACCGTGTGGGGCGTGAGCCATCTGGCACCGCCTTCAACTCGATCGTGCAGCTGGAGCATGAGCAGGGCATTCCGCGCAATCCCTTCATCAACGCCGGGGCGATCGTGGTTGCCGACGTCAATCTGGGCGGGCACCAGCCGCGCGTCGCCATTGGCGAGATGCTCCGCTTCCTGCGCTATCTTGCCGGGGATGACGATATCGCCATCAATGAAGCGGTTGCCGCATCCGAAACCGCCTCGGGCTTTCGCAACATGGCGCTCGCCAATTACATGCGGGCCTTCGACAATGTGCGCCATCCGGTCGAATTGGTGCTCGGCGCCTATTTCCATCAGTGCGCGATCGAGATGAGCTGCCGGCAATTGGCACTTGCTGGCCGCTATCTGATGCTCGACGGACGGCATCCCGATGGTGGCCGGGTTGTGTCGCCGCGCCGGGCGCGACGCATCAACGCCTTGATGCTGACCTGCGGCCATTATGATGCATCGGGCGACTTCGCCTTTCGCGTGGGGATGCCCGGCAAGTCTGGGGTAGGGGGCGGCATATTGGCTATCGTACCCGGCCGCGCGTCGATCGCGGTATGGTCGCCGGGATTGAACGCCAGCGGCAACAGCCAGCTGGGCACGCTGGCGCTGGAGGAACTATCCAGCCGCACCGGATGGTCGATTTTCAGCCCGCCCGTCGCCGGGTAACGTCAGTTTGTCTCGTCCGCACGCAGCCGCCGCAATTTGGGCGTCTTTTGCATCTGAGCCGCATCCTTGATGCCCATGCGCAAATCCTCGCGCGTTTGATGGATGGAGGCGATGACCGGCCCCATGGCAACGCCAAGATCCACGAGCGCGGTTTCCGCCAGTTGCAGAGAGCTTTCCAGCGTTTCGGGCACCGCATCGCTGGCCCCCGCGCGATAAAGCTGCGCGGCATGATCGGCATCGCGCGCGCGCGCGATGATGGGCAGGTCCGGCACCCAGCCGCGCACACGCTGCGTGACGCGGACCGACAACACCGGATCATCCATCGTGAGGATCAGCGCGCGCGCATGACCCAGGCGCAACCTGTCGAGCATTTCCACACGGGCGACGTCGCCAAATAATATGGGATAGCCCGCCCGGCGGGCTTCCGCCACGACGTCAGGGTCGGATTCCACGACGATGAAGCGCTGACTATGCGTGCGCAACAGGTCGCAGACCATGCGGCCGACCCGGCCAAAGCCGATGACCACCGCGGCGGCCTGCGTCTGGACGTCGTCGGTTTCCACGCGTTCTTCGCCAAGCGCCATTTCCAGGCGACGGGCGATATCATGGCCGAAGCGGGCCAGCAGCGGCGTGATGGTGAGGCCGATCGCGGTGACGATCTGCCAGAAAGCCGCGGTCGAAGGCAGGATCAGTTGCGCCGCGGCCGCAGCGGACAGCACGATCAAGGTCGTTTCCGACGGGCTGGACATCAGCACGCCGACCTCCAGCGCCGTCCCTTTGCGCGTGCCCGAAAAATAGAGCAGCGCCGCCGTGACCAGCGTCTTGCATAGAACCACGCCGAATACGGCCAGCATCAGGCTGGGCCAGTTGGCCAGGATGACGCGCAGGTCCAGGCTCATGCCCACGGTGATCAGAAAGACGCCGAGCGCCAGGCCCTTGAACGGGGCCGTGATGACCTCGACCTCGCCGTGATAGTCGGTTTCCGCGATCAGCAGGCCCGCGACCAGCGCGCCGACGATCGGCGACAGGCCGGCGATCGACGTCGCCATGCTGGAGATGATGACGACCAGCAGACTGGCGGCCAGAAAGACTTCGGGGCTTTTGGTGCGCGCCGCCTGACTGAAAATATGGGGCAGGGTGATGCGGCCGAGGATCAGCATGACCCCGACAGTCACGCCACCCCTGACCAATGTGCTGGCCAACGCGCTCCAGGCGCCGTCGGGGCTGCTGGCGACAGAGGGGGCGAGCGCACCCAGCATGAAGATGATCGGCACCAGCGCGAGATCTTCGAACAGCAGCATCGAAAAGGCGGCGCGGCCGACCGCACTTTGGGTGCCGACCATGGGCAGCACGACGGCGGTCGAGGACAGGGCGAGCGCAAGACCGAGGCCGATCGCCCCGGCGGTCGGTTGCCCCAGAAGATACAGCCCCGCCGCGATCAGCAGGCCGCTTCCGAATAATTCGGCCGCACCGACGCCGAAAACCTGCGCGCGCATCGACCAGAGCCGTTTGAAGCTCAATTCCAGCCCGATGGAAAAAAGCAGCAGAATGATGCCAAGTTCGGCAAATGGCTCGATGGCCTCCCCATCCGAAATGGTGATATGGTAAAGCCAGGGATAGCGCTCGACCAATGCCCCCAGGCCAGCCGGCCCGACCGCCAGCCCGACCAGGATGAAGCCGATGACCGGGCTGATCCGGAAGCGGGCAAAGCCGGGTATCACCAGCCCCGCTGCGCCAAGGATTACGAGAGAGTCACTGAAACTGTTGGGATCAATTGCGCCGGCCATGACCCATCATTGCCGCTGGGCATGCGAAAGACCAGCATGGAAGTAGAAAAAAGCTTCGAATGGCGTCGTTCAGGTTTGAAATCTCGGCGGCGAAGGCTGCGATAAGCCCGTTGCCGGAAGGGGCATGGCAGGGGCAGGCGCTCCAAGGATGCATCGGATCGCTAGTGCTGGGGGGCCATGGCCGATCGACGCGTCTGTTGCCGCCTGATGGCGAATGCCAAGGGCAGCATTGCACGCTGGTGCGGACGGCGGGACTTGAACCCGCATTCCCAGGGGGAGGCGGATTTTAAGTCCGCTGCGTCTACCGATTTCGCCACGTCCGCGTAAGCCATGGCCATAGCCGGCGCGGCGATCAGGTCAAGTCGCAGAAATCAGGCTTCGCTGCCGCTGTTCAAGCGTTCGCGCATTTCCTTGCCCGGCTTGAAATAGGGAACGCGCTTGGCGCAGACCGGCACTTGTTCGCCGGTGCGGGGATTGCGCCCTGTTCGGGCATCGCGAGCGCGGGTCGTGAATGCGCCGAAACCGCGCAGTTCAACCCGGCCGCCCGAGGCAAGCCGATCCACAATCTCACGAAAAAAGAGATCGACGATCCGTTCGACCTCCGGCACCGTCAGTCCCGGATTTTCTTCGGCCAGTTTCTGAATCAATTCCGAACGGATCATTGGTGTCCAGCTCCCCTCTGCTGTTCCCCCTGTCGTTTCATACTGCTTTTGTAAGGCGTTGACAATCGTCCGCCGCATTATCGTTGCGCTTGTGTCATAACGGGAAAGGCCCGCCGAACACGGGGTTCGACGGGCCTTTCGCCTTGCCATGTCGGAAGGGATCAGCCTTCGTTCTTGGCCTTGAGCGCTTCGCCCAGAATGTCGCCCAGCGAGGCGCCGCTGTCGGACGAGCCATACTGCGCAACCGCCTGCTTCTCTTCGGCGATCTGCATGGCCTTGACCGAGAAGGTCGGCTTCTTGGCGCGGTCGAAACCGGTCACCATCGCGTCGAACTTCTGGCCGACCTGGAAGCGTTCCGGACGCTGTTCGTCACGGTCGCGGCCAAGGTCGCTGCGCTTGATGAAGCCGGCGGCGCCGTCTTCACCGGCCTGGACTTCCAGGCCACCATCACGCACTTCCAGAACCGTCACGGTGACGATCGCGTTCTTGTTGAGGCCGGCAGCCGCAGCAGCGGTGCCGCCAGCGGCCGGGCCGCCACGCTCAAGCTGCTTCATGCCAAGGCTGATGCGCTCCTTCTCGACGTCGATGTCGAGAACGACTGCCTGAACCGTCTCGCCCTTGCGGTGCAGGGCCAGCGCATCTTCGCCCGAAATGCCCCAGGCGATGTCGGACATGTGGACCATGCCGTCGACGTCGCCGTCCAGGCCGATGAACAGGCCGAACTCGGTCGCATTCTTGACTTCGCCCTCGACCGTCGAACCAACGGGATGACGCTCGGCAAAGCTGTCCCAGGGGTTGGACTGCGCCTGCTTGAGGCCCAGGCTGATGCGGCGCTTTTCGGGATCGACTTCCAGAACGAGGACTTCGACTTCCTGGCTGGTGGACACGATCTTGCCGGGATGGACGTTCTTCTTCGTCCAAGACATTTCCGAAACGTGGACCAGGCCTTCGATGCCCGGCTCCAACTCGACGAACGCGCCATATTCGGTGATGTTCGTGACGCGGCCCGTCAGCTTCGCGCCGACCGGATATTTGGCGCTCGCGCCTTCCCACGGATCGCTTTCCAGCTGCTTCATGCCCAGCGAGATGCGCTGGGTGTCGCGGTTGATGCGAATGATCTGCACCTTCACCGTGTCGCCGATGTTGATCATCTCATTGGGATGATTGATGCGCTTGTAGCTCAGGTCGGTAACGTGCAGCAGGCCGTCGATGCCGCCCAGGTCGACGAACGCACCATAATCGGTGATGTTCTTGACGACGCCTTCGATGATCTGACCTTCGGCCAGTGTCTGGATGAGGCCGCTGCGCTGTTCGGCGCGGGTTTCTTCCAGAATGGCGCGGCGCGACACGACGATGTTGCCGCGGCGGCGATCCATCTTGAGGATCTGGAAGGGCTGCGGAATGTCCATCAGCGGCGTGACGTCGCGCACGGGGCGGATATCGACCTGGCTGCCGGGAAGGAACGCGACGGCGCCGTCGAGGTCGACGGTGAAGCCACCCTTGACGCGGCCGAAGATGACGCCTTCGACGCGGGCGCTTTCGGTGAATTCGGCTTCCAGCTTGTCCCAGGCGGCTTCGCGGCGGGCGCGGTCGCGCGACAGCATCGCTTCGCCATGGGCGTTTTCGACGCGGTCGACATAGACTTCGACTTCGTCGCCGACCTTGAGGTCAGCCTTCTGGCCGGGCATCGCGAATTCGCGCAGCGGCACGCGGCCTTCGGACTTCAGGCCAACGTCGATGACGGCCAGGTCGTTTTCGATGCCGGTAACGGTGCCCTTGACGACGCGGCCTTCGAAACCGCCATCTTCGCCACCGAGAGAATCATTGAGCAGCGCGGCGAAATCGTCGCGCGAGGGAAATGCCGTAGAGGCCATTAAGTCGTTCCTTCACTCGTCATTGCTGGCCAACCGGTTGTATCCGGTGGTCTTTGGCCAAACTACGCGCCAGGCCGAATACCCGTCGCGTATCCAATGGGTTGAGAGCCAAGGGACGCGCCGTCGAGAAAAGCGAAAAGGGCGCCCGGAAAATCCGCGCGCCTTATCGGGTCACTTGTGCGGAGCGACCTTCCAGCTGGGCGTCCACAAGCGCGATCGCCCGCTGGACGGCCGCGTCTATAGTCAATTCCGACGTGTCGAGCAAGTCCGCGCCATCGGCGACCCGCAGCGGAGCGTGGTCCCGGCTCATGTCGCGGGTGTCGCGCGCCTGAATGTCCGCGACCAGCGAATCCATGTCCGGGTGCCCGCCATGCGCCAGCGCATCCTTGTATCGGCGTTCCGCGCGCACATGCACGCTGGCGGTAACGAAAATCTTGGCGTCGGCATCGGGCGCGATCACCGTCCCGATGTCGCGTCCGTCCAGGATCGCACCGCCGGGCTGGGTCGCGAAATCGCGTTGCCGCTGAACCAGCGCATCCCGCACGATCTGATGCACGGATACGCGACTGGCGAGGCTGCCGACCGCTTCACTGCGCAGCGCCGGGTCAGCGAGCAATGCGTCACCGAAATTGCAGGCGGCCAGGGCATCTTCTTCCCGATCGGGATCGCCGCCGGCCTTTAGTACCGACAGGCCCACCGCACGGTAAAGCAGGCCCGTGTCCAGCACAGGCAACCGATAATGGCGGCCCAATGCCTTGGCGATCGTACCCTTGCCGGATGCTGCGGGACCATCGACGGCTATAATCATTGTCTTTTCCTGCGGAGCGCGTTGCCAAGCCCGAGCAGCGCGATTGCGGCCCAGACGATTTCCAGCGCCATCGACGCCATGTTGAAATGGACCGTCAGCGACCAGATGAGAAGCAGCGACCCGACGAGGTTGAGAAGGTTGAAAATGAGGAAGTTCAGCTGTCGGGCCATGTTGCTGTAGGCATAGGCGAAGACCATGAGTGCGCTGCCAGCAAGGCCAACCAGATTGGCGAGGTCAAGGTTCATGCGACAGCCCCTAATTCGCGCAACAGCGGGATAAAGGTCGGGAAGCTGGTGGCGACCGGGCGCATGTCGTCGATCGTGACCCCTTCACGCGACGCCAGGCCCGCGATGGCAAAGCTCATCGCGATGCGATGATCCAGCTTCGTCGCGATCGGGCCGCCGCCGGGCAGCAACTGGCCGCCCGTGCCTTCGATGATGAGGCCGTCCTCCATTTCCTCCACTCGCGCGCCGATCGCACGCAACCCCTCTGCCATGGTCGCGATCCGGTCGGACTCCTTGACCCTCAGTTCCTCCAGCCCGCGAAAGACGCTGCGCCCCTGCGCAAGGGCCGCTGCGACGAAGGCCACGGGATATTCGTCGATCATGCTGGGGGCACGGGCAGGATCGGGCTCAACGCCGGTCAGCACCGATGCCGTGACGACCAGGTCGCCAACCGGCTCCCCGCCGACATCGCGCGCGTTCACCACCTCGATGGACCCGCCCATTTCACGCAGCAGGTCGATCAGCCCGGCCCGCGTTGCGTTCAGGCCGACATTGGCGATCGTCACCTTTGATCCCGGCACGACCAGCGCTGCGACCATCGGGAAGGCGGCCGAGGACGGATCGCCCGGCACCATGATTTGCTGCGGCTTGAGTTCGGCCTCGCCGATCAGCGTGATGACACGGGCGCCATCGGCCTGCTGCTCCACGCGCAGATCCGCGCCGAATCCCTGGAGCATGCGTTCGCTATGGTCGCGCGTCGGGATCGGCTCGACGACACGCGTGATCCCGGGCGTGTTGAGACCGGCCAGGAGAATGGCCGACTTCACCTGCGCCGATGCGACGGGCAGCACATAGTCCATCGGCACCGCCGGGCATGCGCCCCTCATCGTGAGCGGCAGGCGGTCGCCAGGACTGGTCGTGAAGCTGGCGCCCATCTGGGCAAGCGGCTCCGTCACGCGTGCCATCGGCCGCTTGCTCAAGGATGCGTCGCCGATGAAGGTCGCGGTAAGATCATGGCTGGCCAGCAAGCCCATGAGCAGCCGCGTGGACGTGCCGCTATTGCCCATGTCGAGCGCGGTGTCCGGCTGCAACAGGCCGCCGACGCCCACGCCGTGGATATGCCATACGCCATCGTGATCGCGCTCTATCCGGGCGCCCATGGCGCGCATCGCCGCAGCGGTGGCAAGCACATCCTCGCCTTCCAGCAGGCCTTCGACGCGGCTTTCCCCGACCGCCAGAGCCGACAGCATCAGCGATCGATGCGATATGCTCTTGTCGCCCGGCACGGTGACGCTGCCCGAAAGAGGCGGCGTCGCGCGGAAGGTCATGGGCATGGGCTGGTCTTCGGTCTGGGTCACAACTGTCCCTTGTCATGGAACGGAAAAAATCTCCGCGGCTTTTGACAGCGGGGTTTGCCTATGGCAAGGCGCGCCTCGTTTCGCGGGCGACCAGACTGTCGCGCCGCGTGATTTCTGTTTGAGCATCGAAGAAGGAACAGGCCGGACATGGTGAAGGCTGAATGGGGCACGAAGCGGACCTGCCCAAAATGCGCGACTCGCTTCTACGATCTGGGCAAGGACGATCCGGTGGTGTGCATCAACTGCAACACCGCTTGGGAACCCGAGCCCGTGCTGAAATCGAAGCAGCCCTTGCCCTATGAGGAAGCGCCCAAGAAGGTGGTGGAAACCGCCGATGGCGAGCGGGAAACGGCTGATGACGATCTGGACCTGGATATCGACGTCGATGATGACGACGATTCCCCGGACAATGACGTCGATCTGGGCGGTGACGACGACCTGGGCGTCGAAGCTGGCAATGACGACGACAATGACGACAATTAACTGAAAATTCCGCTTGCCAATGGGGTCTGACGATCCTAGAGGCAGCGACCTCCGAAGCGCCGGCCCAAGCGGCGCTTCGGGTTGGTGACGGGGCCTTAGCTCAGCTGGGAGAGCGCCTGCATGGCATGCAGGAGGTCAGCGGTTCGATCCCGCTAGGCTCCACCAGTTTTGCCGATCAGGGAAATGTCCAGGGGCATTTGCCGGCAAAACTCCCGAAGCGTCAGCGCAGGGCGGACCTCAGTCCGGGGCTACACCATTATTTGGCCAACGGTTTTCCGGACATGGCCTGACCTGATTGGCGCGGCGTTGCTGCGCAGGATGGGGCCTTAGCTCAGCTGGGAGAGCGCCTGCATGGCATGCAGGAGGTCAGCGGTTCGATCCCGCTAGGCTCCACCAAAAATCAAATGGAGTCTGGATATCGTAATGCGCGTTGGATCTGTCGCGTCCTGACGTCGCGGCGCATGGTCGTTGCGGGCGCGCATTTGTCGCCATGGTGATCATGCTTGCGGAGCCGAACCACATGTTCGAGGGTTAAGCAGCCGCAACAAAAGAATGGCGTGGCAATGAAATTCTCTCTTTTCCTGGCTGCCGCCGGCGCGATGGCGGCAACCGGCTGTGCTTCGGACGCGCGCCCCAATGATCTGTGCGAGGTGCCGCCGCCTCGCCAGGCTGGTGGAGCGCTGCCGATCGGCCAGGCTTGGAGCGGCACGATCGTGCCCTTCGGATCAGCGGTGAGCAGCGACGGACGATTGGTGGCAGCCTATTACGATGCGGAGCGATATCTGACGCTCGCCACCTATGACCCGGAGGCGGAGCGTCTTTGCCGTAAGCGACTGGCGTCCCGTTTCGCAGGATGGGACGCGCATAACGCGTTGACAGTGGCGATCGACGACGCCGGCACAGTGCATATTGCCGGCAACATGCATGTCAGTCCGCTTGTGTATGCGCGAGGGCCGCTGGATGACCTGGACGCAGTCCGGTTGCAGCCAATGCTCGGACGCAATGAAGTCTCGGCCACCTATCCGCAGTTCATGCATGACGACGATGGCAACCTGCTGTTTCTCTATCGCGATGGCATGTCGGGAAACGGTAGCTGGCTGCTCAACGCATGGAATGGCGGTAAGTGGCAACGCATCGGCGAGCTATTCGCCGATCGCGACACCAAAGGCCCCGTCAACGCCTATCCTACCGCCTTTGTAAAGGACGGATCGGGACGGTTCCATGTTGCTGTGGTGTGGCGGCGGACGCCCGACGTCGCAACCAATTTCTCGCTGACCTATGCGTCGACGCGCGACTTTCGCCAATGGGATGTCGGGGGCCGGCGTGTCAACGGTCCGCTGTCGCCGGAAACCATGGAAATGGTCGATGCGCCCGGCGTGCAGCATGGGCTGGTCAACAATGCCTTGCTGCAGATCAGCCGGTCGGGGAAGCCGGTTTTGCTCTACACCAAGTTCGTCGATGGCCAAAAAAGCGGCGTTGTCGCGGCGAACAGAATGAACGGTGCCTGGCGCGAACAGACGATTGTGGTTGGCAAGACGGCGGTGCAGGTCTCCGGTGGCGGAAGCATGCCCGGCTTGCCGGTGTTCCGCTTTGGTGAAACGCGCGACAACGGCGATATGCATGTCAGCGCGGTCATCGCTGGTGACCAGACAGAATTGCTCCTCAATCCCGATACATTGAAAGCCAAGCCGTGGCGGTCGGATGTCGGCCCGAACGGCAATAGCGCTCCCGTGAAACCGGTGACTAAAGTCTCGCTTGAAATCCCGCAGGGCATGGACAACGCGACCATTCGCAAGGTTCAGGTTCGTCAGAACGGCATGGACGGCCCAATTGAAGGCGAATTGCGGTGGTTTGCACAGGGCGTCAATCAGGACAGGCCCCACGCCTGCACAAAACAGGCCCCTGTGGCCTGCAAGCCGCCTGCGTCGCCGCTCCTGTGGGTTCCTGCCGCCGAGTAGGTGGTGCGCGACGGTCACGCGATGGAAATGAAGCTGTCCATCACGCGCTTGCGGCCGGCGGTTTCGAAGTCGATCTCCAGCTTGTTGCCCTCAATCTCCGCGACGGTGCCATAGCCGAATTTCTGGTGAAAGACGCGCAGGCCGATGCTCATGTCGCTGCGGCCCTTATTGCCCAGCGAGACAGCGGAGGACCGCGCTTCCACGATGCGCACCGGCTCTGCGCTAAACTGGCCCGATGATTGCGCGCGCTGCCAGCCCGGTCCCCGGCCAGTGCCGCGGGCGACATTGGCGAAGGGGTCTTCCCGTTCCGACCAATTGGCGCGCCATAGCGACGCGCCGCCGCTCATGCTGCTTTCCTCCTCGACATGCTCGGGGGGAAGCTCCCCGACAAAGCGCGACGGGATCGAACTGGTCCATTGGCCATAGATGCGGCGGTTGGCGGCATGCAGGATGGTGCAGCGCCGCCGCGCGCGCGTGATCGCAACATAGGCCAGCCGGCGCTCTTCCTCCAGGCTGTTGAGGCCCCCTTCATCGAGCGCGCGCTGCGAAGGAAACAGGCCTTCCTCCCACCCCGCAAGGAACACATGCTCGAACTCCAGGCCCTTGGCGGCGTGAATGGTCATGATCGTGACCTTGCGCTCTTCCGCCTGCGCCTCATTGTCCATCACCAGACTGACATGCTCCAGGAAGGCGCCCAGCGTGTCATATTCCTCCATCGCGCGGGTCAATTCGGTGAGATTTTCGAGCCGCCCGGCGCTTTCGGTTGTGCGATCGGCCTGTAGCATCGCGGTATAGCCGCTCTCGTCCAATATCTGGCGCGCCAGTTCGGCATGAGGCAATTGCCCCGCGCGATCACGCCACCGCGCCAGATCGCCGATGAAGGCGCCCAGCGACCGGCGCGCCTGTGGCGTCAATTCGTCCGTGTCCAGGATCCGCGCGGCGGCGAGGGTAAGCGGAATCCCCTGCGCGCGGGCAAGGCGATGCAGTTTTTCGACAGCCTTGTCCCCCAGGCCACGTTTGGGCACATTGACGATCCGTTCGAAGGCCAGATCGTCGGCAGGTTGATTGACAAGACGCAGATAGGCGAGCGCATCGCGGATTTCGGCGCGCTCATAGAAGCGAAAGCCGCCGATGATGCGATAGGGGAGGCCGATCTGGATGAAGCGATCCTCAAACTCGCGCGTCTGATGCTGCGCGCGCACTAGGATCGCCACATCGTCCAGCGACCCGCCGCTCCGTTCGATCGCCTCGATATCCTCGCTGATGCGCCGCGCTTCTTCCGGCCCGTCCCAGACGCCGATGACCTTGACCTTTTCGCCCACATCAATGTCGGTCCACAACGTCTTGCCCAGGCGATTGCCATTTTCGGCGATTACGCCCGACGCTGCGCCTAATATGTGCGGGGTCGACCGGTAATTCTGTTCCAGCCGGATGATCGTTGCGCCGGGAAAATCCTTTTCGAACCGCAGGATATTGGCAACCTCTGCGCCGCGCCAGGAATAGATTGACTGATCGTCATCGCCCACGCAGCAGATATTCTTCCGCTCCTGCGCCAACAGCCGCAGCCACAGATACTGGCTCGAATTGGTGTCCTGATATTCGTCCACCATGATATAGCGGAATTTTTGCTGATACTGCTCCAGCACGTCGCGATGCGTCTTCAGGATCGTCAGAACATGCAGCAACAAGTCCCCGAAATCGCACGCGTTCACGTCACGCAGGCGCGCCTGATAGGCGGCATAGAGTTTCTGCCCCTTGCCATGGGCATAGCCCTCCGCCTCGCCCGCGCTGACTTCGTCGGGCGTCAGCCCCTTATTCTTCCACTGATCGATCAAGCCGCCTAATTGGCGGGCGGGCCACCGCTTTTCGTCAATGCCCTCCGCCTGGATCAATTGCTTCATCAACCGCAACTGGTCATCGGTGTCCAGGATGGTGAAATTGGATTGCAAGCCGACCAGTTCGGCATGACGCCGAAGCATCCGCGCGGCGATGGCGTGGAAAGTGCCGAGCCAGGGCATCCCTTCGACCGCGTCGCCGATCATCGCACCGACGCGCGCGCGCATTTCCCGCGCGGCCTTGTTGGTGAAGGTGACCGCCAGAATTTCCGACGGCCAGGCGCGACGCGTCGCGACCAGATGGGCCAGCCGCGCCGTCAGCGCCGCCGTCTTGCCGGTTCCCGCGCCGGCCAGCACCAGCACCGGCCCCTCGGTCGTCAGCACGGCCTCTCGCTGCGGCGTGTTGAGGCCCTTCAAATAAGAGGGATCGTTGGGTGAAGGTGCGGGAAGCGTCATGCAAAATCAACTAGGGTCGGGCAGGGATGGGGGCAAGGGCAGGGCCTTGCCCGTTCGCGCTTTCTATGAGAACAAAAAGCGAATCATGCAAGGGGATGACTGTCATGCTCACCGGCCAATGCCAATGCGGTGCCATTCGCTATACGGTGCAGGGCGATCCGGCGTATAGCGCGCTATGCCATTGCGGCGATTGCCGGGCGAGCGCCGGAGCGCCGATGGTCGGATGGGCGCTGTTTCCCGAGGACAAGCTTGTCATCAGTGGCGAGCCGGTCAGCTATCGCTCGTCCGAAAACGCGATCCGTCAATTTTGCGGGACCTGCGGCACCGGGCTTTTCTACCGCAATCCCGTTGTCTTTCCGGGCGGGATCGACCTTCAGACCGCGACGCTGGACGATCAGGACGCGATCCCTCCCCAGGCGCATATCCAATGGGCCGAAGCGGCGCCATGGGTAAAGGCGATACAGGATTTGCCCAGGTTCGATCGCTATCCCGAAGCCCCCTGAGCTTTAAGGCGGGCACTGGACCCGGATATTTTCGTCGCTATTCGGGAACGGCTTTTCCTTGCGCGGTGTTCTGTCTTTCGCACGAGCGGGCACCGGGGCACGATAAAAGGAAAGGATGTTCCCGATGAAAACGTTCCTGTTGGCAGGCGCCGCCCTGCTCGGCGTTTCGGCCATTTCCGGCACGGTCCTCGCGCAAGACGCCATGACACCGGGCAGCATGACACCGGGCAGTCAGCCGCCCGCCGACACCATGACCCCGCAGACCGACCCGGCCATGCCCACGCCGCCCGCAAATCCCTCGACGAATATGCCGACGCAACCCGACGGCTCGTCCATGCCCATGCCCGCTGACCCGAATGCAGGCCAGCCTACCGGCGCCGTGCCGGCTGATCCCGGTATGATGCCCGCCCCTGCCAATGCCCCCCGCGATCCCGCAGCGCCGATGGGTTCGGCGGAAAATCCCGTGACCATGGGCGGCAATATGACGCCGCCCCCGACCGAGGCGAAGGACTATCCCGTCTGTTCGCGCACGGTTCAGGACAGCTGCATCAATCGCGGCCAAGCCCGTGCTATGCGCAAGCCCGGCTGAGTCGGCCGGCTTAGCCAATGGCTCGGCCATATGAGGGCCGGTCCGGCATTTTGGACCGGCCTTTTCTGCGCGACGTGCCTTATTCCGGCCGCAAAAGCGTCAACCGCGCCTTGCCGACGTCGCGGCTGGCGTCGATAGCATAGCCTTTCACGACGACGTCTTCCCGGTGGCCGGTTTCGATCGAAATCCAGCTGGCCGGCCCGGTCCATCCCAATCGTCCGAGCTTATCCAGTGCGACCTGGCCCGCGCCCGTGTCATAGGGCGGGTCCATGAAGATGATGTCCAGCGGCGCAGGGGCTGGACCAAGCGTCAATACGCTCGACGGACGAATGTCGGGACGAACGCCAAAGCGATCACCATTGGCGCGGATTGCGTCGAGCGCCGCCTTGTCCTGCTCGACGAACAGGCATGTGGCCGCGCCGCGTGAGAGCGCTTCGAACCCCAAGGCGCCCGACCCTGCGAAAAAGTCCCCCACCGCCAGACCTTCGAAAGACCCGATCCGGCTTGTCAGCATGGAAAACAGCGTTTCGCGCGTGCGATCCGCCGTGGGCCGAGTCGCGTCGCCCTTGGGCGCGGTCAGCGGGCGACCGCGCCATTCGCCCGCGATGATCCTCATGCCGCGCCGCCCTTCAGGGTCTTGCGAAAAAGAATGAGGTCGTGCTGGCGCACTTCCTCCACCGTTCCGACCGCCAGTTCCCCAAGGGAAAAGGGGCCATAGGCCGTGCGGATCAATCGGTTCACCTTCAGCCCCAGATGTTCCAGCACGCGCCGGACCTCGCGATTCTTGCCTTCGGTCAGCGTCATTTCAATCCATTGGTTGCGCCCGGTCCGGCGCTCCAGATTAGCCTCGATCTGGCCGTAGCGAATGCCGTCGATTTCCAGCCCGTCGAACAGGTCCTCCAATTGTTGCTGGCTGACCTCTCCGAACGCCCGCGCACGGTAGGTGCGTGGCACGCCGGTCGCGGGCAATTCCATCTGCCGCTTGAAACCACCATCGGTCGTCAGCAGCAGCAGCCCTTCGGTGTTCATGTCCAAGCGCCCTATCGGCATGACACGCGGCAGTCCGTCGGGCAGGCGATCATAAATGGTCGGGCGACCGGCCGGATCCCGTTCGGTCGTCAAGCATCCGGTGGGCTTGTGGAACAAGAACAGCCGCGTGGGCGCAGGGGCGGCAATGGCGACGCCGTCGACCGTAACGCCATGCAGCGACGTCAGCAGCGTCGCGGGCGTATCGACCGGCGCGCCATCCAGGGCGATGCGCCCGTCTGCGATCATCCTTTCGATTTCCCTGCGTGACGCGACTCCGGCCCGCGCCAGCAGCTTGGCGATGCGCTGAGGTTCGTTCTTGCCGGAGGCTGCTGCGGCCGCGCGGGCGGGATGCGGATTGGCTTCCTGCGCGGCCCGGGGCGATCGGCGGACGGTGGACTTCCCCGTCGCGGAGCGCTGACGCGGGCCGTCAGGACGCTTAGGGCCACCGCCGCCTGCCCCCCTACGAAGCGATCCGGATTTTTTCGGCGGTTCCACGGTCAATTCCTTTTCCTTGTCACTGGCCGTTCCCATATCCGAACAAAGCCAGCATTGAGCTGAAATGTGCCGCTCCGGAGACTATGCGAAGGAGTTTGCGTCCCGTGGGGCAACCCGGTGCGGGCGCGCGGCGTTTCTCTTATCGCATGGCGGAATCAGGGCGGGCTTGGCAAATGTTTTTCGGTTTGTTGAAAGAGGAAGAAAAGCGGCCCTCACGGCGCAAGGCAATCAAATCCATCCTGGTGGTGGAAGATGAGCCGCTGGTAGCCTTTGACAATGAACATGCGCTGGAACAGGCGGGCTACCGGATCGCTGCCACTGTCGACGACCATGATCATGCCGTGCGCGTCATTGATGAAGGCGGCGTGGATTTGGTGGTGGCTGACGTCGCCCTCCAAGGCGAAAAAAGCGGAATCGACATCGCGCGTCACGCCGCGGAACGCGAGCTGCCGGTGCTGTTCGTCACTGGGCGCTGTCCGGGGGACGCCCGCGCGCTGGCCATCGGCTGTCTATCCAAACCCTATGCCCAGCGAGACCTGATCGCGGCGATCCAGGTGGTCGACGCGGTCCTGCGCGGCGCGCGCCGGCCCAAGTTGCCGCCGGGCCTCACCCTGTTCGAGCCGCGCGGCTGATCGCTGCAATCGCTGCTTGCCTGATGCGCCTCACGCCATATGGTGGCGCAAACGGACGCCAAGGGGATCGCGCGCATTTATGACCGAAATTTTGCAGGGCAGGCGCTCATGGGTGGATGCTGTGAAACCCTATGCGGAAAAAGCCCCGCTCGCCGCCTTTTTCCTGGGCGTTTCCTCCGGCTTTCCCTTCGCCATGATCGGTGCAACGCTCACGACGCGCCTGGCGCAGGACGGGATCGACAAGAAGGCGGTGACGGCCTTCACCCTGGCGTTCCTCGTCTATAATCTGAAATGGATCTGGGCGTGGGTCGTCGATGGCGTCCGCGTGCCGATCATCGGCCGTCTGGGCCAGCGCGTGTCCTGGCTGCTTATTGCTGGTGCGTTGTCGATCCTCGCGGTCGTCAACCTCGCTCTGGTAGACCCCACGACCAGCCTGCTCCAGACCGCTTATGCCGCAATCCTGGTCGGTGTCGCGGGTGCGACCTACGACATCGTCATCGATGCCTACCGCATCGAAATATTGGAGCCGCGCCAATTGGGCATCGGGTCGGGCATGTCGCAATATGGCTGGCGCATCGGGTCGGTCGCGGCCGGATCGCTTGCGCTCGTGCTGGCGGCGCGGATCGGCTGGCACGGCGCCTATCTTGCCTGCGCGGTCTTCGCGCTTCCTGCCATGCTGACAGGCTTGATCGTCGGTGAGCCCGCGCGGCATCGCGAGGCCGTCAGTCGCCGTGGGCTGGGGGAGGTCTGGCAATCCATCGCCGGCCCCCTTGCCGAATTTTTCCGCCGGCGCGGTGCGTTTCTGGTGCTGCTCTTCATCCTGTTGCACAAGATCGGCGATACGCTGGCCAACCTGACCTTCCGCCTGCTGTTTGACGACATGGGCTACAGCAATGACGAAATTGCCATTTATGACGTCGGCATGGGCTTCTGGGCCTATCTTGTCGGGATTTTCATTGGCGGCATTCTGTATGCGCGGCTCGGCATGAAGCGGTCGGTGCTGATCAGTCTCGTGCTGATGTGTGTGTCCAATTTCAGCTTTGCCGCGCTCGCGGCGCTCGGCAAAAGCAATTGGGGCATGGCCGGCGCGATCGGCTTTGAAAATTTCGCGAGTGGCATCGGTGGCGTGACGGTCGTCGCCTATTTCTCTGCCCTGTGCGACTTGCGCTTCACCGCCTCGCAATATGCGTTGATTTCCGCCGCGGCCAGCATCGTTGGCCGTTTCCTGACCGGCACGACGGCCGGCGCGTTGATCGAACGCTTTGGCTATGTCGATTTCTACCTTCTGACCACGGGCCTGGCCGTACCGGGGATCCTGCTATTCTGGCTGATGATGCGCGCCGGCCTGATCGACGCGAGCGTGGGAACGGCAGCGACGGCGGGGAAGGATCAGCCCGCCGCGTAAAGATCGAGCGGTCGGCCCAGGTCGCTGTGGGCCTGTGCCACCGCCTGCAGGCAGGTTAGCGCACCCAGGGCATGGTCGTTGCCCAAAAGCGCGCTCACCTGGTCATAGGCCTGATTCGGATCGCGCAGGGCCAGCCCCGTCGCTTCCATCATCCTTGCCTCATCAGGGGTCATCCGCGCGCAGCAGCAGGGTGCGACCATGATCCTGCGGCTCGATGCGCGGGCCAGTTCCAGCATCATCGCGCGCATCAGCACCAGCGGCCGGCGGTAGCTGCGTCCGAAAGCCCCCAGCATGGCGTTGGCTGCATGCGCGTC
Source organism: Sphingobium sp. UBA5915 (assembly GCF_002431195.1). Taxonomy (NCBI): domain Bacteria; kingdom Pseudomonadati; phylum Pseudomonadota; class Alphaproteobacteria; order Sphingomonadales; family Sphingobiaceae; genus Sphingobium; species Sphingobium sp. UBA5915. The sequence goes on from NZ_DJDV01000122.1 coordinate 43,544, forward strand.
ATTCACCCCGGCGCTGGCCATCCGGCGCATCACGAACAGGAATAGCCGGCTGCCATAGCCGCCCGGAATAGGACGGGGTAAGTCGACGGGGGAAGTCTCTCCATAAGCCATAGAATCGCGCCTTCTTGATTGGTCGAAGCCGCAGGATAGGCTATTGCGAAGCAGTCGCAAGTATATTCAGTCGGGTAATTGCCCGTTCAGTCGCAAAACCTGCCCGGCCAAATAGAGCGATCCGCCCATCAGCAGCTTGGCCGGCGGCTCGGCAAGGGACGCCATGGCCAGGATCGCGGCGTCCGGCCCTTCATGGGCGGTGCAGCCAATGCCCCATTGATTGGCAATGGCGGCGAAGCGATCGGCCGGGTGATGATCATGGCCGGGTACGGGCAATGCGTGGATATGTCCGACGATGCCGGCAAAGGGCGCGAGGAAGGCGTCAATATCCTTGTTGGACAGCATGCCGACCACGAGATGAAGCTTTCGCCCCTCCAGCCGTTCCGGCGTAAAATAGGCGGCGATGGCTTCGCCCGCTGCGGCATTATGGCCGCCGTCCAGCCATGTGTCGGTACTGGGCGGCAAGGGCGCCAGCAACGGTCCTCGCTCCAATCGCTGCAAGCGGGCGGGCCATTGCGCCCAGAGCGGCGCAGCCTTGAGCGCGGCGCAGGACAATGGCACAACGTGCTGATGGCGCAGCATGGCGATGGCAAGCGCCGCATTGTGAACCTGATGCGCGCCCGCCAGCCGGGGCAAGGGCGTATCGATCCGTCCATGCGCGTCGCGATAGTGGAGCCGGTCGCGATAGACGGCGGCATCCCACCCGTCGCCCTGACCGATCCACTGTGTCCCTGCTTGCGTCACCGCCGCCGTCATGATCGGCTCGAGCAGGTCTGGATAGCGCTGCGTTACCAGTGGCGCGCCCGCCTTTGCGATGCCGGCCTTTTCCGCGGCGATCAGCGCCAGCGTGTCGCCCAGAAAGGCCTGATGATCGATGCCAAGCTGCGCGATGCCGCAGACGACGGGATCAACGATGACATTGGTCGCATCGAGCCGTCCGCCAAGCCCCACTTCGATGATGCAGGCGTCGGCACGATGTTCGGCAAAGGCCAGGAAGGCAGCGGCCGTCGTCACCTCGAAAAAACTGGCGTTCACGCCCTCCGCAATGTCCAGTACGCGTTCCAGATAGCGCGCCAGCTTCGCGTCGTCGATCAATTGGCCGGCGATGCGGATGCGTTCATTGAAGCGCACCAGATGCGGCGAGGTAAAGACATGGACGCTCTTTCCATCCGCCTCCATCGCCGCACGCAGGAAGGCGCAGGTCGACCCCTTGCCATTGGTTCCGGCGACGTGAAACACAGGGGGCAGCGCGCGGTGTGGATCACCCAGCCGTTCCAGCAGGCGCGTGATCCGCTCCAGCCCCAATATGTCCGCGCCCGGCGATAGCGACCAGAGCCGATCCAGTTGCGCCTGTACGTCCGGATCATCCGAAACGGCATGGTCGGCCACGGCGCTATTCCCCCTTGGCGCGTAGCGGTCAGGCGGCTGCGCGGGGCCGCAGATAGCCGATCACCCGCGCCAGCGTATCGCGCAATTCGCTGCGATGGACGACCATGTCCAGCATGCCATGGTCGAGCAGATATTCGGCGCGCTGGAACCCTTCGGGCAGTTTTTCGCGGATCGTGCTCTCGATGACGCGCTGTCCGGCAAAGCCGATCAGCGCATTGGGTTCGGCGATCTGAATGTCGCCCAGCATGGCATAGCTCGCGGTGACGCCGCCGGTCGTCGGATCGGTCAGCACGACGATATAGGGCAATCCCTTGGCATGCAGCTTCTGGATGGCGACGGTCGCGCGGGGCATCTGCATCAGCGACAATATGCCTTCCTGCATCCGCGCGCCGCCTGCGGCGGTGAAGATGACATAGGGGCAATCATGCGCGATCGCGTCATTGACCCCCTGGATGAAGGCTGCGCCGACACCCATGCCCATGGACCCGCCCATGAAGGCGAAATTCTGCACCCCCATCACCAGCGGGACTTCGTCGATCGCGCCGCGCGCGTTGATCAGCGCGTCCTGATCGCCAGTGGCCTGGCGCGCGGCCTTGATCCGGTCGGGATAGCGCTTGCTGTCGCGAAATTTGAGCGGGTCTTCGCTGACATGGGGCGTGGGCAGCAGGATGAAGCCGGCGTCCAGTATCTGCGCGAACCGTTCATTCGGCCCGATCCGTCCATGATGGTCGCAACGCGGGCAGACCGACAGATTTTCTTCCCACTCCTTGATGAACACCATCTCGCCGCAGGACGGGCATTTGTGCCACAGCGTTTCGGCGGTGGTCTCCTTCTTGGTGAAGGGCAGGGCGTTGCGGACGCGGTTGATCCAGCTCATGCGGCAGTCTCTTGGGCTTGATGGGTGAGCGCGCCGCGCAGTGCGGCGACGAAGTCCTGAACGAAGGGGGCGGCGGCGTCGCCATGGCTACCGACAATATCGACGATCGCCGATCCGACGACGACGCCATCGGCGACGCGACCGATTGCGGCGGCCTGTTCGGGCGTGCGGACGCCAAAGCCGACAGCCACCGGCAGGTCGGTGGCGGCCTTGAGCCGGGCGACCGCCATCTCGATCGACGATTGCGCCGCCTGTTGCTTACCGGTGATGCCCGCGACCGCGACATGATAGAGGAAACCGCTCGCGCCATCGAGGACGGCGGGCAGGCGTTGCGCGTCGGTCGTCGGCGTCGCCAGACGCACCGGATGCACATTCGCCGCGCGCAGGGCTGGGCCGATTTCGGCATCCTCCTCGGGCGGCACGTCGACGCAGATGACGCCATCGACACCGGCCTCTTGGCACTGATCCGCGAACCAGTCCGCGCCGCGCACCAGCATAGGATTGGCATAGCCCATCAACACCAGTGGGGTGTCCGGATGCCGCGCGCGGAAATCCGCCGCCAGCGCGAACACGTCCCTGGTCTTCGTGCCAGAGCCGAGACTACGCAGATTGGCCAGTTCGATCGCGGGACCGTCGGCCATGGGATCGGTAAACGGCATCCCAAGCTCGATAATGTCCGCGCCGCCCGCGACTAGCGCGTCAAGGATGGCGGGCGTCGCCGCGACGTCCGGATCGCCAGCGGTTACGAAGGTGATGAGCGCAGCGCGCCCCTGCGCCTTGCAGGCGGCGAAGCGGGTGGAGAGGCGGTCAGTCACGGGCATGTCCCAACTTCCGTTCGCCCTGAGCTTGTCGAAGGGCTGATCTTCTTTTCGACCTTCTACTGAGAGAAGTGCCGGACTTCGACAGGCTTAGCCCGAACGGGTTGTGATATTGCCGACTGGCCCTCACATCTCAACTCCCAGTGCATCCGCCACCGTGAAGATGTCCTTGTCGCCACGGCCCGACAGGTTGACGACGATGATCTTGTCTGCGTCCAGCGTGGGTGCGACCTGCTCGGCCGCCGCGATGGCATGCGCGGATTCCAGCGCGGGAATGATGCCTTCGAGGCGCGAGAGCGACTGGAAGCTTTCCAGCGCTTCGTCATCCGTGATCGGCATATATTTGACGCGCCCGATCTCATGCAGCCAGCTATGTTCAGGGCCAATGCCGGGATAATCGAGGCCCGCCGAAATGCTGTGCGCCTCCGTGATCTGGCCATCCTCGTCCTGGAGCAGATAGGTGCGGTTGCCGTGCAAAATGCCCGATGCGCCACCCGCCAGGCTCGCGGCATGCTTGCCGGTCAGCCCTTCGCCCGCCGCCTCCACACCGATCATCGCGACTTCGGGATCGTCGAGGAAGGGGTGGAACATGCCAATGGCGTTGGACCCGCCGCCTACCGGCGCGATGAGCATGTCGGGCAGGCGGCCTTCGGCGTCCAGCATCTGCGCGCGGGTTTCCTTGCCGATCACCGACTGAAAATCGCGCACCAGTTCGGGATAGGGATGCGGCCCCGCCGCCGTGCCGATGATGTAGAATGTGTCATGCACATTCGACACCCAATGGCGCAGCGCGTCATTCATCGAATCCTTGAGCGTCGAGGAACCGGAATGGACCGGGATCACTTCCGCGCCGAGCAGTTTCATGCGGAAAACGTTGGGCTTTTGCCGCTCGACATCCTTGGCGCCCATGAAAATCTTGCATTCCAGGCCGAAGAGCGCCGCGACGGTCGCGGTGGCCACGCCATGCTGGCCAGCGCCCGTTTCCGCGATGACCTTCTTCTTGCCCATACGCCGGGCGAGCAGCGCCTGGCCGATGCAATTGTTGATCTTGTGCGCGCCGGTGTGGTTGAGCTCTTCGCGCTTCAGGTAGATTTTCGCGCCCTTGCCCGGTTCCGCTTTGGTGCGCAGCGCTTCGGTCAACCGACCGGCATAATAGAGCGGATTGGGGCGGCCGACATAGGTGCGGAGCAGTTCGGCCATCTCCGCGTCGAAGGCCGGGTCTGCCTTTGCCGCCTTATAGACTTTTTCCAGTTCCAGGATCAGCGGCATCAAGGTTTCGGCAACGTAACGACCACCAAAGGCGCCGAAATGGCCGTTGGCGTCGGGCTGGCTGCGCAGGCTGTTGGGCAGGGCAATGGTGTCAGTCATGAATCGGTCTTTCCAGAAGGACGACAATAAGGGCGTTCGCAGGTGCCAGTCCGGCACGCGATCAGCGCCATCGTCCTTCGATGCGCAGGGCAGGGGCAGTGAACGTCAACATGCGGATACCGCTTTGCAGAAGGCCATGATCTTGTCCACACTCTTGATGCCGGGCGCGTCCTCCACCCCCGATGAAATGTCGATCAGCGGCGCGCCGGTCTCACTGATGGCTTCGCAGACATTGGCGATGGACAGGCCGCCTGACAGGCCCCAGGGGGCGGGCACCGCTACCCCCCGCAACAGCCTCCAGTCAAAGCGCAGGCCCATGCCGCCGGGCAAGGCCGCGCCATCGGGCGTCTTGGCGTCGAACAGCAAGCGATCGACCGCGCCGGCATAGGCAGACGCGCCATCAATATCCGCACGAGACTTGACCGAAATCGCCTTCCACACCGGCAGGCCGAAACGCGCGCGGATGGCGGCGCTGCGTTCGGGGCTTTCCTTGCCGTGAAGCTGGAGGGCGCTGATTGCCTCTGTGCCCACGATGCGGGCCAATTCCGCGTCGTCTGCATCGACCACCACCGCCACGCGCCCGACATGCGCTGGCACCGACGCGGCCAATGCGCGCATGTGATCGGCTTCGACATGGCGTGGGCTTTTGGGAAAATGCACAAAGCCCAGATGGCTCGCCCCTGCGCGCACGGCGGCGCCAACCGTTTCCGGCGTCGACAGGCCGCAAATCTTGATCGCGAGTCGGGACATGGCCGCGCTTTAGCGGTGATCGGCCGCGAAGTCACATTGCGGGCGATGGCCGTCGACGGTCAGGTCCATGTCATGCAGCGCCAGCCACTGATCGGCATGCGTGATGCAGGCCGTGCCCAGATAGGCGTCCAGCGCGGCAATGATGGTCGCGTCGTCCATCTCCCCGGGATCGAGCGGTGCATGCCAGTGCAGGTCGAACCGGGGACCGCCGGTCCGCAGCAGGTAGAAGGGCAGGATGCGCGCGCCCACCTTGCGCGCCAGGCGCAACGCGATCGACAGATTGCCGGACGGCACCAGCGGCCGACCGAAGGTCGGGAACCACACCTGCCGCTCGCGGCGCTCGTCGGCGAGGATATAGAGCGTCGCGCGCTCCTTCTGCGTCAGATGCTTGAGCACGCCGCGCGCCGCCCCGTCGCCGCCAATCGCCTCCCCCATATAGCTGGAGCGCGCCTTCCTGAGCTGGGCGGCGATCCTGGGGTTTTCGGGATCTTCGTAGACACCAAGGCCTGGCCGGTCGGTCGACCATTTGATATGGGCGGCGAGCAGGTCCCAATTGCCCAGATGACAGGTAAGGGCAATCATCGGGCCGGGACCGTCGAGCACCTGTTTATAGCCGGGCGCATCGATAACCCGCACATGCGCGTCATTCACCAGTCGATCGATATTGGCCAGTTCCGCCATGGTGCGGCCTACATTGACCCAGCGCCGCGTCAAAAGCACCTCACGCTTCGCTTCAGACAGATCAGGCCGCAGGATCGCTAGATTGGCGCGCGCCCGCGCATCTCGCAGCTTCATGGTGCGCCGTGCGACATGCGCCGACAGCCACCCGCCAAGCCACGACGCCAAGCGCACGGGCAAATGACGCATCAGTGCAAAGAGAAAGGGGTTGGAGAGCATGGGCCGAGCGTCATACAGCAGCGGTCGAAACGGTAAAGGGTGCGGCGGCAAGGATGATATGGCTCTGGGCAGTTCTTCAGGCGCTCACCCTCATCGGGGTCGCCAGCTATTGGCGCAACCTGCCGATCGAACGAAAGGAAGAAACGCCTGATGGCGTGGTCGTCATCCTCAGCCTGCGCGACGATTGGGACGGCGCTCCTGACCTGATTGCCCGACTACAGGCCCAGCATGCCCGGTTCCGCCTGATCCTAGCGACATCCGGCTATTGTCCCGCCGCGCGCGACCTTGCAAGCCGCGAAGGCGCATGGGTGCAGCTGGTTTCCGCCGGCGTTGCGCAGGATGAAGGGCAGAAGGTGCACAAGCTCCGCGCGGCTCTGGGGGCATTGGGACCGGATGATCGCTATCTCGTCTTCCTCGACGCGGATATTGCCCCACCGGCGCGGCTCATCGGGCGGCTGCTGTTTCCGCTCGCGCGCGGCAAGGCGGATATCGCGACCGGCTACCGCATGCTGCTTCCTGGCCGGGGCTGGATGCCCACGCTGGTCAGCGCGGTGGAAATGCAGCTTGCGGCATTGCCGCGCTCCGCCACCGCCACCATGCCCTGGGGCGGCGCGATGGCGATGACGCGCGGCGTGGCTGACCGGCTGGACCTGGACGCCGTGCTTGCCGGGCGGCTGTCCGATGACATGGCGATCGGCCTGGCCGGTTGGCGCGCAAAGCTGCGGATGCGGCCGGTGCGCGATCTGTTGATTGCCAGCCCGATTGACGGCCGCGCCGCCGACCTGCTGGCGTTTGGGGTGCGCCAATATCGGCACGTCCGCACCAACAGCCTGCGCATGTGGGGCGTTGCCACCGGCGTGGTCGCGGCGCAATCGGCTGCCTGGCTGTGGGCTTTGGGATGGGGAGGCTGGGCCGCGATCGCGATCGGCTATGGCGCGGCCTGGGGTAGGGCGCTGGTCCGGCGGAAGATACTGGTCAGCGTGCTCGAACCCGCCCATAGCCGGCAGGCGCAGCGCTCGCTCTATTGGGATATCGCCCTGCCATTTGCCGTCGCCTGGTCGCATCTGGCGGTGCAGCTGGCCGCCGCCTGCTCAGACAATATACGCTGGGGCGGATGGCTTTATCGCGTGAAGCAAGGCCGGGTCACGAGCATGTCCCGCATACCCGGCTGATATTCCGTCTTAACGTCAACGGATAAGAGCCTAAAACCCGGCCGGAAACTGGTGCAGGCCATCATCACCGATCCGCAGCACGACCTTGCCCGCGACTGCGCTCATCGGCAACTCGCCATATAGGTGTGGGAACAATGCGCCGCCGCGTGACACTTCCCATTTGACCGCGTCGCCCAAGGGCGCAAGGTCGATCATCAGCATGACGAGCCGATCCTGACCGGCAAAATGCTTCGCCACCGTCTCTGCCGCCTGCTCGCGCGTCGACATATGGATATAGCCATCAGCCAGATCGACCGGCGCGCCCTTGAACAGGCCGTCGGCCTTGAACTGGTCAAACTGTTCGGCGGTCAGTACCTTATAGGCGAACAGCTCGTTCATGCCTCGCTGCTGTCGGTTTCACCGTCCAGATCGGCCTCCGCCTCGCTTTCCTCAATCTTCGCGGCGCTGACGACATGCTCATTGTCCGCCACGTTGAACAGACGCACGCCCGCCGAATTGCGGCCGATGACGCGCAGCGAATCGAGGCCCATGCGGATCAGCTTCGCCTGATCCGTCACCAGCATCAGCTGGTCCGCACGGGTTGCGGGGAAGCTGGCGACCACCGGTCCGTTGCGGCCGATATTGTCGATATTGGTGATGCCCTGGCCGCCGCGCCCGGTCCGGCGATATTCATAGGCCGACGACAATTTGCCGTAGCCGTTCGCACAGACGGTGAGAATGAATTGCTCATTCTCCTGCATTCGGGCGAACATCGCCTGATCCTGCATCTCGCCGTCCTTCTCCGGCTTCCAGGGGGCGAAGCGCAAATATTCCTCGCGCTGTTCGCCGTCCGCGCCCGAACGATGGAGCACCGACAGCGAAATGACCGCGTCGCCGTCCGCCAGCTTCATGCCGCGCACGCCGGTGGAGTTGCGGCTCTGGAACTCGCGAACATCCTCTGCCTGGAATCGAATCGCCTTGCCCTGACGGGTGGCGAGCAGCACGTCGTCGCTTTCATCCAGCAAGGCGACGCCGATCAGGCGGTCGTCCTCATCCTCGCCCTCGAACTTCATCGCGATCTTGCCGTTGGACGGCACATTGGCGAAGGCGTCCATGCTGTTGCGACGGACCGATCCCATGGCAGTCGCGAACATGACGTGCAGCTTGCCCCATTCCTCCTCGTCCTCCGGCAGCGGCAGAACGGTGGAAATGGTTTCGCCCGGCCCCAGCGGCAGCAGGTTGACCATCGGCCGTCCGCGCGTCGCCGGCCCGCCTTCGGGAAGGCGCCAGACCTTGAGACGATAGACCTTGCCGGCGGTCGAGAAGAACAGCACCGGCGTATGGGTCGATGTGACGAACAATTCGGTAATGGCGTCCTCATCCTTGGTCGCCATGCCGCTGCGGCCCTTGCCGCCCCGCGCCTGCGCCCGGAAGGTGTCGAGCGGGGTGCGCTTGATATAGCCCTGCATGGTCACGGTGACGACCATGTCCTCCCGCTCGATCAGGTCCTCGTCCTCGATCCCGTCGGCCGCAGCGGTGATTTCCGACAGGCGCGGTGTCGCGAACTCGCGCTCGATCGCTTCCAGCTCCTCGCGCATCACCGCATAGAGCTTCACGCGGTCGGCGAGGATAGCGAGATATTCGGTGATGGCTTCGGCCAGTTCGGCCAGTTCCTTGCCGATCTCATCGCGGCCCAGCGCGGTCAGCCGATGCAGGCGCAGGTCCAGGATCGCGCGCACCTGAATGTCGCTCAGCCTGTAGCTGTCGCCATCGATGTCGTTTTCAATCGCTTCGACCAGGCGGAGATAGGGCGCGATCTCGCCGATCGGCCATTCCTTCGCCAGCAATGTCTCGCGCGCCTCGGCCGGGCTGGCCGATCCGCGTATAATCTTCACCACCTCGTCCAGATTGGTCACCGCGACGACCAGGCCAAGCAGGATATGCGCGCGATCGCGCGCCTTGTTCAGCTCATATTTGGTGCGGCGGGTGATGACCTCTTCGCGGAACTTGATGAAGGCTTCTATGATATCGCGAAGGCCCAGGATTTCCGGGCGACCGCCCCGGATGGCGAGCATGTTCGCGGGGAAGCTCGATTGCGCCGGCGTGTTGCGCCACAGCTGGTTCAGCACGACCTCCGGCGTCGCGTCGCGCTTCAGATCCATCACGATGCGAACGCCCTCGCGGTTCGATTCGTCACGAATGTCGCTGATGCCCTCGATCCGCTTGTCCTTGGCGGCCTCGGCGATCTTCTCGACCAGGCCGGACTTGCCGACCTGGTAGGGGATCGATGTTAGCACGATGGATCGGCGGTCGCCGCGCCCTTCCTCAACATCATGGCGCGCGCGCATGATGATGGAACCGCGACCGGTGTTGTAGGCGCTGCGCGCGCCGGACTGACCCAGGATCAGCGGCGCGGTCGGAAAATCGGGACCGGGGACGATCTGAATCAGTTCGTCCGTACTGATGCCGGGATTGTCGATATAGGCAAGGCAGGCGCGCAGCACTTCGCCCAGATTGTGCGGCGGAATGTTGGTCGCCATGCCGACCGCGATGCCGCCCGCGCCATTGACCAGCAGATTGGGGAAGCGCGCCGGCAGCACCTGCGGCTCGTTTTCCGACGCGTCATAATTGGGCTGGAAATCGACCGTGTCCTTGTCCAGATCGTCCAGCAGCGCGGTCGCGACCTTGGCAAGCCGCGCTTCGGTGTAGCGCATCGCGGCTGGCGGATCAGGGTCCATCGACCCGAAATTGCCCTGACCGTCGATCAGCGGGACGCGCATCGACCAGTCCTGCGTCATGCGCGCCAACGCGTCGTAGATCGAACTGTCGCCATGCGGGTGATATTTACCCATCACTTCACCGACGAGGCGGGCGGATTTGCGATAGGGGCGATTGTAGAGGAAGCCCGATTCCTGGGCCGAGAAGAGAATGCGGCGATGCACCGGCTTCAACCCGTCGCGCACGTCCGGCAAGGCGCGGGCGACGATAACGGACATGGCGTAGTCAAGATAACTGGCCTTCATCTCATCCACGATGGAGATGGGGCTGATGTCCGAAGGGTCGGCGAGGACGGTCTCGTCGGTCAATGCGATTCTCTTTTTGGATGGTGCGTTGCGATGGGCAAGCACTAGCCCAGCGAAACAAATCTGTCACCCCTCGCGCGCGTGCGCTTGTCGCGCGTCCCTGGCGTGCGGCCCGGAACGAAAGGTCCGCATAGAGGTTGCAAATCACTGCGATTTAGGGTTGTTCAAAGCCCGTTCACGCGCCGGCCCCTAACCGGCTACCAAACCCTGGAAGGTCGCCTGAATGCAGGCGTAGAGGAGATGAGGATCATGCGTTTTGTAACCCCGGTGGCGCTCGCGCTGACCTTGGCGATGGCTGGCGGCGCGGTTTCCGCCCCCGCTTTCGCCGCGAAAAAGGAAGAGAAGAAAGCCGGACCAAAGCTGAACGTCACGCCCGATGTGCTCAAGGCGTTGCAGGTTGCGCAGAAGGCGTCTGAGGCCAAGGATTTGGCCGCCACAAAGACGGCGCTCGCCGAAGCGGACAGCAAGGCGACGTCGAATGACGACAAATATCAGATCGGCGCCATCAAACTGAACGCTGGCATCGGCAATAATGACGAAGCGCTCAAGATGGAGGGCCTCAACCAGATGCTCGACAGCGGTCTGACGCCGCCGGAGCAGGCTGGCCAGTTCAATGCTGTTGCCGCCGATGCCGCGCTGGCGCAGAAAAATTACGACGTCGCGATCCAGCGCGGCGAGGCGGCTCTTGCGGCCGGTTACAAGCCCGAAGCCGTGCAGCCGACCATTGCTCAGGCCTATTTCGGCAAGGCCGGCACGACCAACACGTCGGCCGAGCCTGCGCGCGGTTTCACGCAGAAGGGCTTGGCTGCGCTCAAGGCGGCTGCCGAGGCGTCCAAGGCATCGGGTCAGCAGGTTCCCGCGCAATGGTATCAGATCGGCGTCAGCCGCTCTGAAGCGGCCAAGCTGCCCGAGGTGACGGAGTGGGCCACTATGGCCTATCAGGCGGATCCGAGCGGACAGAATCTGCGCACGCTGGTTCGCCTGTTCCAGCGCGCCAATCCCAACATCACCAATCGCGAAAATCTGGACGTTCTGCGCCTGCTGGGGGCGTCGGACGGACTGGTCGTCGCGCAGGACTTCACCGAATATGCCGAAATGGCGTCGAAGACCGGCATTTATGGCGAGGTCAAGTCGGTGATCGACAAGGGGCGGTCGAAGGGCGTGCTGAACGCAAGCCAGGGCGGAGACCTTTATCAGACCGCGGTTCCGAAGATTTCGAGCGATAAAAGCACTTTGGGCGCTGCCGAAGCGGATGCCCAGAAAGCGGCCAATGGCAAGATCGCGGCCGCGACCGGTGATGCCTATCTGGGCTATGGCGACTATGCCAAGGCCGCTACGATGTTCGAGCTGGCCAAACAAAAGGGCAGCGTCGACGCGGACGAGGTGAACACGCGTCTGGGCATCGCCAAGACGCTGGGTGGCGACATGGCAGGCGCAAAGGCCGCGTTCGAAGCGGTGCAAAGCGGCGCGCGCAAGCAGATCGCCGCTCTGTGGCTGGCCTATCTTGGCACGAAGGGCGCCTGACGGCGCAGGGCCGCCGGGGCCGATCATGGCCCCGGCGGCGCTTCTTGTGTTCGGGCGGAGCAGATAGAGCGTCGGCATCGCACCGACGGCAATGACGGGATTGGCGGGGGCTTTTGTGGGTAGTTTGAACGGATTGCGTGGCGGCCTGTTGATGGCAGTCGCCCTTGGCGCGCTGGTGGCGACGCCTGTATCGGCAAAGAAGAAGAAGATCGTCGTGGCCGGGCCGCCGATCACCATGTCCGATGGCTTTCGCGCCAGCGCGGCGTCCGCGGAAACCGCGTTGAAGGCGCGCGATACTGCGACGGCCGCCGCCCGCATTGGCGCCTTGTCGCCGACATCCGAGTTCGAAACCTATGTCGCTGCCGCCATGCGCTACCAACTTGCGGTGCAGCGCCGCGACGTGCAGGCACAGCGGATCGCGCTCACCGATCTTTTCAAGAGCCCTGAACTGCCCAAGGCGGAAGCGCCGCGGCTGCGCTATGTTGCGGGCTATCTGTCGTTCCTGGTCGGCAATTATGACGATGCGACCGCGCAACTCGATTACGCCAAGACGCTGGGCTATGACGGCATCGACGCGACCATGCTGCGCGCAGATATCGCGCTGCGCCGGAACAAGCCGAAGGAAGCGCGACCCCTGTTGCGCGAAGCGCTTGCCCGTCAGCGCGCTTCTGGCGAAGAGGTGCCGCTGGCATGGATCGACCGCGCGATCTCGCTCGCCTATCAGGCGCAGGACTTCAACGAGGTGGGCGCGCTATATCGTGAACGCCTGGCCCGCACGGCAACGCCGCAGGACTGGCGCTCGGCCCTGACCAATTATCTGTCCGCCGCCGGACTGGAGGCGCAGGCGCAACTGGATCTTTACCGGCTACAGGCCGCCAATGGCGCGATGGCCAGCGAGCGGGATTATCAGGCCTATGCGCAGCTAGCGGAGAAGAATGGCTTTTATGCCGAGGCGAAGGCCATTATCGAAGCGGGACGCAAGGCTGGCAAACTAACCACGAAACAAGCGGCCACGAGCCAGTTGCTCAAATCGGTCACGCCCAAGGCGACCAAGGAGATTGCCGCCCTGCCAGCGATGGCGAAGAAGGCGGCCAGCGCTTCGACCGGCAAGGATGCGCTTGCCCTGGGCGACAATTATATGTCGCTCGCGCAATTCCCGCAGGCGGTTGAGCAGTATCGGCTGGCGCTGTCCAAGGGCAGTGTGGACGCGGGCCGCGTCAACGCGCGGCTGGGCATCGCATTGGCGCGTTCGGGCGATTATGCCGGCGCGCAGGCGGCGCTTGCCCAGGCGAGCGACAGTGACTGGGCCAATGTGGCCGGCTTCTGGTCGACCTGGATCGACCAGCAGAACCAGAAGGCCAGCGCCGCCTGACGGCATTGGCGCGCCGCTGTCGGTTCAGACCGGCAGTGGCACGCCCGGCTGGTTTTTCGACGTCCGGATCGTCAGTGATGTCTTGACGCTGACGACATTGGGCGCCGGCGTCAATTTCGACGTCAGGAACTGCTGGAAGCTTTGGAGGTCCCTGGCGACAACCTTCAGGATGAAGTCAATCTCGCCATTCAGCATGTGGCATTCGCGCACTTCTGGCAGGTCGTCGACATGCTCCTGAAACGCTTTCAGGTCCGCTTCCGCCTGGCTCTTGAGGCTTACCATGGCGAACACGGTGATGGTGTAGCCCAGCATGGCAGGGTCCACGACGGCATGATAGGAAGTGATGGCGCCCGACTCCTCCAGCGCGCGCACACGACGCAGGCAGGGTGGCGCGGTCAGTCCGACCTTGCGCGCCAGTTCCACGTTTGTCATCCGCCCGTCATTCTGCAATTCGCCGAGGATTTGCAAGTCGATGTCGTCGATATTGGGGCCGGCCATTATCCTGATTATTTCCTATCCTGTGTGATGGCCTCATCATAATAATATTTCAGGGCATTGCAATTGTCCCACTATGCGACGGGTCGTTTCTGTCGCATGCCGTGCCCCTTCCCCTGGAGCGAACATCGGCCTATCGATGGGGTGGCAACGCGCGATCGCGTGGTTTGATGGGGAATATGGTGCGGTTCAACGATCTCTTGCAAACGGTACTGGCAGCGGAAAGCCGCTCTGGACTGAGCGCGGTGACGTTGTGGCGGCAGTGCGTCGATCTTCTGGCGCAGCATGATCGTCCGGACAGGAACGGCATGGCGGACGAGGAGCGGGACCTGCTGCTCGACCGGCTTTCGACCCTGCGGCCCCAGTTGAGCGAAGCGCAACGAATCGCAACGGTCGTGGAATTGGGGCGGCGTCTGCGGTCACCGGCGCTCATCTGTTTCTTCGCCAATGACCGGCCATCGGTCGCAGCCGCAGCCATCGCGCGTGCCCAGCTGCCCGACCTGGCGTGGGCGGAAATCCTGCAGCATCTGACGCCGACGGCCCGTGGCGTGCTTCGTGGTCGACGCGATATCGGTCCCTATACGCGCAAGGCGTTGGAAGCGTTCGGCTCGGCCGATCTGGTGTTGACCGCCGCGCCTCGAGCTGCGGATCAGGATCAGGATGACGATGCGCTGCTTCTGACGGAAGAAGCGGAGCCCGATCCGGACATGGCACGCGCGAATGACCTGAGCGTCGCGTCCCCCAAAATCGGTGTATCCGGCCGCGATGAGGACCAAATTCGGAACCTCGTTGACCGGATCGCGGAATTTACGAGCAATCGCCGCCCGGTCGGTGAGGCACGGGCCGATGATGTGGCGCGCAATGACGCGCCTCGGTCCTTCGCATTCGAGACGGATGCCTCCGGGGCCATCCTCTGGATCGACCAGGGGCCACGGGCGGCTTTGATCGGTCTCACGCTGGGCGAAGCCGCCCTGGAGGGCGGGAGCGGTCCGGACGGGCATGTGGCCGGCGCCTTCGCCCGACGGAGCGGCTTTCAAAATGGTCGCTTCACGATCGTGGATGGAGTCATGACCGGCGAATGGCGTATGTCCGCCGTTCCGTTCTTCGACGCAAAATCCGGCCGGTTTCAAGGGTTTCGCGGGGAAGCGCGGCGTCCCTATCTGCACGAAGTCGCGGCCCGGACGACGCCTGCTCCCATGGAGATCACAGGTTTGTCGGCCGATTCGCTGCGGCAATTGGTGCATGAACTGCGCACGCCCTTGAATGCGATCCTGGGCTTTGCCGAGATCATCGAGCAGGAATTATTCGGCGCGGTCGGCATGCAATATCGCGAGATGGCGGGCAATATCGCGGTAGACGCGCGGCATTTGCTGGTTGCATTCGAGGATCTGGATCTGGCCGCGCGCGTTTCGCGCGGCGATGGCAATGGCGCGCCGAAACTGATCGATCCCGACCGGCTGGTGACGCAGGTGATCGACCGTTTCAGGGAGCAAGGCGGCCTGGAGCTGCCGACGATCGACATCGCAATCGCGTCCGATCTGCCGCAGATTCTGGTCGATCCGGTTCAGGGTGAGCGCATGGTGCAACATCTTTTGCGAACGATGGTGTCCGTCGCGCCGCGGGATGAAGCGGTGACGGGGGCCTGCTGGCTGCGTCCGGATGCCGGTCATGGCTGTGTCGTGCTGGCGGTCGACCGCCCATCGACGCTAATCGGGCTTGAAGAAGGGCAATTGCTGGATCCTGGCTACAGCGCTGACGGCAATTGGGTCGATGGTCCACTGCTAGGCCTTGGATTTTCACTGCGATTGATCCGCAGCCTTGCGAGCGCCTGTGGCGGATCGCTGGAAATAGAGGCGCGCCGGATGATATTGAGCATTCCGGTTGCGGGCGTGGCGAGCGGAGCAGTCGATATCCGCTGACCGTGGCTGTCATCGCAACCCTATGGCAACCATTGGACGCTAGGGGATGTGCATGATCGCTTCTTCGCATGACGGCAACCTGCTGCTGCCTCCACTGGACCGGGATCGGATACGGCTTGAACCGGGCTTTGGCACGCGATTCATGCTTTTCGTGGACACAGAGGAGGAATTTGATTGGGACGGCCCATTCCGCCGCACGGGTCATAGCGTCACCGCGCTTGAGGGATTGGCGCGGGGGCAGGCCTATTTTCAATCCGCCGGGGTAAAGCCGATTTACGTCACCGACTATCCCATCGTGGAATCGGAAAAGGCCGTGGCGTTGCTTGGGCAATGGCGGGCGGATGGATCGGCCGACCTTGGCGCGCATCTGCATCCCTGGGTCAATCCGCCGCATTTGGAAGAGGTGAACGCCGCAAACTCCTATGTCGGCTTTCTTCCAGAGGCGATTGAACGCGCCAAGCTGGACGCTTTGTGCAACCAGATGGAGGCGCGCTTTGGCGCTCGTCCGATCTGCTATCGGGCAGGCCGGTACGGCGTAGGGCCGCACAGCGCGCGGCTCCTGGAGGAAGCGGGATTCAGGCTCGACACATCGGTGCGGAGCCGGTTTGACTACAGCGAACAGCATGGACCTGATTTTCAGGGGTTGCCCCAATGTCCCTATTGGGCGGCACCCGGCCGCTCGCTGATCGAGCTTCCCTTGTCGACGGCTTTTGTCGGGCTGGCGCGTGGCGGGGGTGAGGCGTTGTACCGCGCGGCACATAGGGTCAGGCCGCTGGCCGGCGTTTTGTCGCGCGCCCGCCTGATCAGCCGCGTGCCATTGACGCCGGAAGGCGTTCCGGTGCGTGATGCGATCGCGGCCATCGACGCGCTGATCGAAGAGGGGGTGCAACTGCTCAATTTCAGCTTCCACTCGCCCACCTTGGCGCCCGGCCATACGCCTTATGTGCGCAGCGAGGCGGATCTCACGGATTTCTACAAATGGTGGGATGCGGTGCTGGCCCACATGGCGCGCCGCGGCGTCAGTCCCGCCAGCCTCGATGAATTGCTCGCAGCCGTTCCACCCCGTGCCGAGGCTTGCAAAGCGGCGTGATGCTGCCTATCCGACGCCTAAGGTGGGGCCTGTAGCTCAATGGTTAGAGCTGGCCGCTCATAACGGCTAGGTTGCGGGTTCGAGTCCTGCCGGGCCCACCACAATCATCCCCCGGCACAATTCCATCGGATCAATGATGGCGGGCACTGGATCGGAGTGGCTTGCCCTGATCCGTCAAAACACAGCTTGGCTGTCGCGTCGGGCTGCCCGCTGGCCGGTTGCGCATCGCATCGACGGTGTGAACTTCGCCGCTGTGTTTTCGTTGTGCCCCTGCACGGACATTGCTGTGCCCCTTTCTAATCACCCCATCCGGAGCCAAGCATGAAGAGCATCAACCCCGCCACCGGAGAAGAGATCGCCACGCATGAGGAGATGACGCAGGCACAAATTGACGCCGCGCTCGACCGGGCAGAGGCGACCTTCGCGATCTGGCGCGATACGCCGATCGAGGATCGGACCGCCTTGCTCACCGCGCTGGCCGACGCCTATCACGACAATCGGGACAGGCTGGCCCGCATGGCGACACTGGAAATGGGCAAGACGCTGAAATCCGCGCTGGCGGAGGTCGACAAATGCGTCGCGGCCTTCCGTCATTACGCGAAGGAAGGCCGCGCAATGCTGGAGGGCGGCAGCATTACGCTCTCGTCGGGCGGCAAGGCCGATCTGGTCTGGCTGCCGATTGGCGCGGTGCTGGCGGTCATGCCGTGGAATTTTCCCTATTGGCAGGTGGTCCGTTTTCTCGCGCCCTGCATATTGGCGGGCAATGTCGGGCTTCTCAAACATGCGAGCAATGTGCAGGGCGTGGCCGCGCTGATGCAGGAGATGATGGGCGCTGCGGGCGCACCTAACGGACTATTCCAGAACTTGCCTATTCGTTCGGACGCCGTGGCTGCCATCATCGCCGATGACCGGGTCGCCGCTGTCACCCTGACCGGCAGCGAGGGCGCAGGCCGCGCGGTGGCTGAGCAGGCGGGCCGGGCGTTGAAAAAAGTGGTGCTGGAACTGGGCGGCTCCGACCCGTTCATCGTCATGCCGTCGGCTGACATCGACGCGGCGGTCGACCAGGCCGTGACCGCGCGCATTCAAAATACGGGTCAATCCTGCATCTGTGGCAAGCGGATGATTGTCCATGCCGACATATACGACGCCTTTCTAGAGCGCTATTCCGCCGCGATGGCGGCGGTGAAGGCGGGCGATCCGTTCGCAGAGGACAGTGACATGGGGCCGCTGTCCAGCGCGGAGCAGCTGCAGAGCGTGCTGGACCAGATCGAAACGATGAAGGCGGCCGGCGCGACCCTGATCGGCGGTGAAGCCGCAACCGGGCCGGGCGCCTATATGCAGGCGGGCATTCTGACCGACGTGCCGGTTGATCCGACGTTGATGGGCGAGGAGATTTTCGGGCCGATCGCCATGCTGTTCAAGGCGTCGGACATCGACGACGCGCTCGCCATCGCTAACGCCATCCCCTTCGGCCTGGGATCATCGGTCTGGACCAGTGATCCGGCCGAGGAGGCGCGGTTCGTTCGCGACGTGCAGGCCGGTATGACGGCGGTGAACCAGATGCTGGCCTCCGCGCCTGAAGCGCCCTTCGGCGGCGTCAAGCGCTCGGGCCATGGCCGCGAGCTTGGGCCGTTCGGGCTGCACGAGTTCATGAATCTTAAGAGCGTCTATCGCAAATAGGGTTAGTTCCCCATTGTTGAGGGGCGCGGCATCGCGGGGTAGAGACGGATACCATGCCCCAACTCTCCACCTTTGCCATCGTTTGCGCCGTGCGCGCCCATGGCGAACATGGAGCGATCGCGCGGCTGCTGACCCCCGATCATGGGCTGACGGCGGGTTATGTTCGGGGCGGGCGGTCGCGCGCGATGCGGCCGGTACTGCTGCCGGGGAATGTGGTGAAGGCGGACTTTCGCGCGCGGACGGAGGATCAACTCGCCGGGCTGGCGGTCGAGCTGGCACATAGCCGGGCGCCGCTGCTGGCCGAGCCGCTGCCCGCGGCCGCGATCGATTGGAGCTGCGCATTGACGGCCACGGCCTTGCCTGAAGCCACGCCCTATCCGGCGCTATATCAGGCGCTTGCTGGCCTGCTCGACGCGGTGGAGGCGGCCCCCGCAGCCCGCGGCTGGGCGGTGGCGCTAGTGCGCTATGAACTGCTGATGCTGACGGAACTGGGCTTCGGGCTAGACCTCAGCCGCTGCGCGGCGCTCGGCGACGTCAATGACCTGGCCTTTGTCAGCCCGCGCAGCGCAGCGGCGGTCAGCCGGGCCGGGGCGCTGGGATATGAGCAACGCCTGCTGCCATTACCGCCCTTTCTGGTCGGCGGCGGCGCGGGAGATTGGGCTGACATCATGGACGGGCTGCGCCTCACCGGTTTCTTTCTGGAGCGGTCCGTCATGACCGAACGCCGCACAGATGTGCTGGCGGCGCGGGAAAGACTGGTCGAGCGCCTCAAAAGGGCGGTTGCGTGAAACCTCCTGTCTCCATAAGGCGCTGCCACGCAAGATAAGGAGTGTAGGACATGTTGATCGCCCTGTTCCCCGGAGACGGCATCGGACCCGAGATCGTCGCAGAGGCAAAGCGCGTGCTCGACGCGCTCGCGATCGACGGACTGACCTATGCGGATGGGCTGGTGGGCGGCGCGGCCTACAAGGCGATGGGCCATCCGCTGCCGCGCGAAACGCTGGACATCGCGCGAAGCGCCGATGCGATCCTGTTCGGCGCGGTCGGCGATCCGGACTGTGACGCGCTGGAACGCCACCTGCGCCCTGAACAGGCGATCCTTGGCCTGCGCAAGGAACTGGGTCTTTTTTCCAATTTGCGCCCAGCCAAGGTCTTTCCCGAACTGGCGCACGAAAGCGCGCTGAAGCCTGAAGTGGCGGGATCGATCGACCTGCTGATCGTGCGGGAAACCAATGGCGACGTTTATTTCGGGGAAAAGGGTTTCCGCACGACGGCGGAGGGGCATCGCGAAGGCTATGACATCATGTCCTACAATGAGGCCGAGGTGCGGCGCATTGCCCATGCCGGTTTCCAGGCGGCGCGTGCCCGTCACGGCAAGCTGTGTTCGGTGGACAAGGCCAATGTGCTGGAAACCAGCCAGTTGTGGCGCGACGTGGTGATCGAGGTCGCGAGCGACTATCCCGACGTGGCGCTCAGCCACATGTATGTCGACAATGCCGCGATGCAATTGGTCCGCAACCCCGGTCAGTTCGACGTGATCGTCACCGGCAACCTGTTCGGTGACATATTGTCGGATCAGGCGAGCATGTGCGTTGGATCGATCGGGATGCTGGCGTCGGCAACGCTGAACGGCAGCGGACAGGGGCTGTATGAACCGATCCACGGCTCCGCTCCCGACATCGCTGGTAGCGGCAAGGCTAACCCCCTGGCGACGATCCTGTCCGCCGCAATGATGCTGCGTTATTCGCTCGGTCTGTCCGAGCAGGCGGACCGTGTTGAGGCTGCGGTCGCGCAGGCGCTGCGCAATGGGGCAAGGTCGGCGGATCTGGGCGGCGCAATGACAACCGTGGAGATGGGTGACGCGGTGCTGGCCGCTCTGTGATAGCTCGGCTCACCGCAAATATGGGGTGTTCGCTTAACTTTGTCGCTGCCAGTCCGATTTAAGGAGAAAATGGGGTCGCAGATAATGATGATGGATTTGCGGCGCGACCATGACGGTCTGCGCCGGATAATGCACGATTTCGCGCTGATGATGCATAGCGGGCAGCTGAAAGATATGCCCGACGTCGCACGACGGCGCATCGCCTTTTCCCAAGGCTTTCGCGAACATATGGCGCGGGAAGACGCAATGGTGCAGACATTGCGCAAACGCCCCCTGCTGCCTGAGGCTAGTCAGGCGTTGCGCGAACATGGCCGCGCCATCGTCGCCCTGTTTCTACGCTACAGCGATCATATCAAGATATGGACGCCCGCTCAGATCGAGGCGGACTGGGCAGGCTATCGGGCAGCGGTGCTGGAACTGCAAGAAGGTCTACGCGACCGGATGGCATGGGAAGAACGGCACCTCCACCCGCTCCTGATGCCGAAAGATCGAATCGCTGCCTGACGGGGCCAATCAGGGCATATCGGTCCTGTCCTTCGGGACGGCGACTGCATAGAGAGATAGAATGACTGATCTCTCGCTCCCATCGCTTCGCGCCGCCGCCGACATGGTTCATGCACAGGTGCCGCCAACGCCGCAATATGCCTGGCCATTGCTGGCGGCGCGGACGGGGTGCGACGTGTGGATCAAGCATGAGAATCACACGCCAACGGGCGCATTCAAGGTTCGCGGTG
The DNA here is from genome assembly GCF_002431195.1 of Sphingobium sp. UBA5915. Taxonomy (NCBI): domain Bacteria; kingdom Pseudomonadati; phylum Pseudomonadota; class Alphaproteobacteria; order Sphingomonadales; family Sphingobiaceae; genus Sphingobium; species Sphingobium sp. UBA5915. Next base: position 64,684 of record NZ_DJDV01000122.1, read on the forward strand.
CCATTCCCTATATCCACTGGCTGCGGCGCACGCATCCCGATGTCACTGGCGTCATCACCGCAACGCGGGGCAATCATGGACAGGCGCAGGTTCGCGCGGCGCGTGCGGCGGGGCTGTCCATCACGATTGTCGTGCCCCACGGTAATGCGCTCGAAAAAAATGCGGCCATGCGCGGACTGGGCGCAACGCTGATCGAGCATGGCCATGACTTCGACAGCGCCAAGGCGGAGGCGCTGCGGCTGTCGGAGGAACAGGGGCTTTACATGGTGCCGGCCTATCATGGCGAACTGGTGCGCGGGGTTGCGAGTTACGGGCTGGAGCTGTTCGACGCGGTGCCCGACATCGACACCGTTTATGTGCCCGTGGGCTGCGGATCGGGCTTATGCGGCACGATCGCAGCGCGGGACGCGCTGGGGCTGAAAACGAAAGTGGTCGGCGTCGTGTCGGCCCATGTCGACGCCGCTAAGCGATCGTTCGAGGCCGGGAAGCTGTTGGCCAGTGCCACCGCCCACACCTTCGCCGATGGCGTTGCCGTCTGCACGCCGGTACAGGAAGCGCTTGATTATTTTGGACCGCGCGCCGACCGGTTCGTTGCCGTCAGCGACGACGAGGTCGCCGATGCGATCCGTATTTACTGGGAAGATACGCATAATCTGGCCGAAGGGGCTGGCGCGGTGGCGCTCGCAGCGCTGATCCAGGAAAAGGACCGAATGCGCGGCAAGACGGTTGCGGTAATCCTGTCGGGCGGTAATGGCGACCGGAGCCAGATGGCCGAGATATTGGGCGGCGCGACGCCGTGCGTTCAGCAGGATATGCGAAGGGCAATATGAAGCGGAAGAGCGGACAGAATCCGGAAATTACCAAGAACTGGAAGCCGGCGACGCTGGCGGTTCGAGGTGGGACCGCGCGCAGCGAATATGGCGAAACGTCCGAAGCGCTCTTCCTGACGAGCGGCTATTGCTATGACCGGGCAGAGGACGCTGCCGCGCGCTTCGCCGGTGAACAAGTGGGCATGACTTACAGCCGGCTCCAGAACCCGACGGTGGAGATGCTGGAACAGCGCATCGCCCTGCTGGAAGGGGCAGAAGCCTGTCGCGCCACCGCCACGGGCATGGCCGCGATGACGGCCGCGCTGCTGTGCCAGCTGTCGGCGGGCGATCATGTCGTAGCGGCCAAGGCGGCGTTCGGCTCCTGCCGCTGGCTGGTCGACACGCTGCTGCCCAAATTCGGCATTGCGACAACGACCATCGACGGGCGCGATACCGCCGCGTGGGAGGCTGCGGCGAAGCCCAACACCAAGGTCTTCTTTTTCGAGACACCCGCCAATCCGACCATGGACGTGGTGGACATCGCGGCGGTGTGCGCCATCGCGAAGGCGCGGGGGATTACGACCGTCGTCGACAATGCCTTTGCATCGCCTGCGTTGCAGCGACCGATGGAATTTGGTGCCGATGTGGTCGCCTATAGCGCGACCAAGATGATGGACGGGCAGGGTCGCGTGCTGGCTGGCGCAATCTGCGGCACGCGCGACTGGATCGATTCCGTTCTGCTGCCCTTCCACCGCAATACCGGGCCGACGCTGAGCGCGTTTAACGCCTGGGTGGTGCTCAAGGGACTGGAAACGCTGGACCTACGGATTCGGCGGCAAAGCGATAATGCGCTCAAGGTCGCCCGCTTCCTGGAGGGCCGGCTGCCGAAGGTCAATTATCCGGGGCTGGAAAGCCATCCCCAGCATGTCCTGGCGATGCAGCAAATGGACGCGGCAGGCCCGATCTTCTCGCTCTATGTCGGGGGTGGCCGGGCCGAGGCCCATGGATTGCTGAACGCGCTGGAATTGGTCGATATAAGCAACAATATCGGCGATTCCCGGTCGTTGATGACGCATCCGGCGTCGACCACTCATTATGGCATGGCCGAGGAGGCACGGCTGGAAGTCGGCATTACCGAAGATATGCTGCGCCTGAATGTCGGCCTGGAAGACGCCGATGATGTCATCGCCGACTTCGATCAGGCGCTGCGAGCGATAGGTCGTTGACCTTCCGGGGGGCAGGGCGCATCTGTCGGCCATGACGACCAGCTTTGCGCTCTTCCCCTTCCACGCGACGACGCGCGATATCGGCGTGCACGTGGCCGTCACCTATCTGCCCGAACAGTCGGAACCGGACAGGGGGCGCTGGTTCTGGGCCTATCATATCCGGATCGAGAATAGGGGCGATCAGCCGGCGCAGTTGCTGACCCGCCATTGGATCATCACCGACGGACGCGGCAATCAGCAGCGCGTCGACGGCGATGGCGTGGTCGGGGAACAGCCGGTGGTGCAGCCAGGAAAAAGCTATGATTATGTTTCGGGCTGCCCACTCGCGACTCCGACCGGGTCGATGAAGGGCAGCTATCGCATGATCGGGCTGGACGGCGAGATATTTGAGGTGAAGATTCCGCATTTCGCGCTGATCGCGCCGGCGATTGCCGAATGAAGCGAACGCATCTGCCGCTGAATGGCCTGCGCGTTCTGGACGCTGCCGCACGTCATCTGTCCTTCACCCGCGCCGCCGACGAACTGGCGGTGACGCCGGCCGCCGTTGGTCAGCAGATCCGTGCACTGGAGGATATGCTGGGCGTCGTGCTGTTCCGGCGCACGCCAAAGGGGCTGGAACTGACGCCGGAAACCGAAGGCGGACTGGATGCTTTGCGGGCCGGCTTCCTGCAATTTGAAGAAGCTGTGCGGGCGATGCAGGCTGGGCAATCCAGCAGCGCGCTCACCATTGCAGCGCCGCGCGACATCACCGCCAAATGGCTGCAACCACGCCTTGCCGCCTATGCCGCGAGCCAGCCCGACCTGACATTTCAACTCATCGCTGCGGACGATGCGCTAGATTTCACTGAGGCAAATCTGGATATTGCGCTGCGGCTGGCGGATGGTCCCGCCGAGCATGAGGGAGTGAAGATCGGTGATCCCGCTTATGTGACAGTGGAGGCGGCGACCGGTGGTCCCGATCTGCGGATCGACTGGCCGGGCTGTCCAACGGACGATCGGCCGGCGATCATTCGCGTTGCCGATGGCGGTTTGGCGATCGAAGCGGCTGCAAACGGGTTCGGACGCGCACGGGTGCCGCAGCTGCTGGCGCAGGCGGACCTCGATGCCGGGCGGGTGCGTCAGGTGGGCGATCCATCGCCCACCCTACTCGCCTATTGGTTGATCGCGCCGCTGCCGCAATGGCGGCAGAAAAAGGTCAAGGCGCTGGTCGAGGCGCTGACCGCCTGACCGGATTCATCAGTGTCGGAAGAACAGGGTCACGGACGCGACGTGATTGACGCGCGTGTCGCCACCGCGCTCGTTGATGACTTGGTTGAGATAGCCCACTTCCAGCGTTGAAGCACCGGGCAGGCCAACCTCTGCCCCAATGAAGCTGCGCAATTGGTCAAAACCTCCGCGCACGCCCCAGTCGGTATCGTTCAGCGCGATGAAGCCCTCCGCATAGACCAGCGCGTTGAGTGCATCGCTGCCCGGCTTGAGCGGCTTTTCATAGCGGAGCATTTCCCGCAGTCGCCAGCCCATGTCATCGCCATCGGAGCGCCATCGCTGCTCGAGGCGTGTGCGGGAGGACAATTTGCCTGCCCACGGCTTGCCGAGCGTCCAGTTGATCTGTTGAAAGCTGCGCTCTTCATTCACGTCCTTGCCGCTTTCGACCGGCACCACAATATGGGCAAAGCCCTGATAGAGCGTTACGGAGGGTGAGAATTTCCAGCCCATCGCGCCGCGGAACAGCGCCTGATCGATCCGCGATATGCCATCGCCGACGCGCGGCTGTATTTCGGCGAAATAGACGAGGTCGTCCTTGATCGAGCCGATGCTGGTGAGGTTCAGCCAGAATTGTTCATCCTGACTGGTCTCGGCGTGAGCGGGCGCGCCGAGACAGAAGGCGAGCGCGGACAGGGAGAGGATCAAACGGCGCATGATGGTCCGGGACCTGGGCGGTAACAAGGTAGCAGCCTTTAGCCCCCCGATGTTTCCCGGCCATGTCTGCGCCGTGACTTACTGTCCCCAAGCGATCAGGTGATGACGCTGGGACTGTCCATGCCGGTAAAGCCGCTGATGTCGGCGACCTCCTGTGCCGCAGCGATCAGGGGCGCGAGCGCAACAGCCGTTTCCATGCCTAAATCACCATCCGCGGCAACATAGCGTTCGATATAGACGCGCAGCGTGGCGCCCTCCGTGCCGGTGCCCGACAGTCGGAAGACAATGCGCGAGCCATCCTCAAACAGGATGCGGATGCCTTGATTTTGGCTGATCGATCCGTCGGTCGGATCGGTATAGGCAAAATCGTCGGCGCTGCTGATCGTGCCGCCACTGTTGCTGGTGCCCGAAAGGGTAATCAGCTTGTCGCGCAGCGCCGCCATCAAGGCGTCGGCCCTGTCCTTGGCGATCGCTTCATAATCGTGCCGGGCATAATAGTTGCGGCCATAGGTCGCCCAGTGATCCGCCATGATGGCAGCGACGCTCTGTTTGCGCGCGGCGAGGATGTTGAGCCACAGCAGGACCGCCCAGATGCCGTCCTTTTCCCGGACATGATCGGATCCGGTGCCCGCACTTTCCTCGCCGCAGATCGTCGCCATCCCGGCATCGAGCAGATTGCCGAAGAATTTCCAGCCTGTGGGCGTTTCGTAGAGCGCGATGCCGAGCTTTTCCGCCACGCGATCCGCCGCGCCGCTGGTGGGCATGGATCGGGCGATGCCCTTCAGCCCGTTCGCATAGCCGGGCGCAAAATGGGCATTGGCGGCGAGGACGGCGAGGGAGTCGGAGGGCGTGACATAGCAATGGCGCCCGATGATGAGGTTGCGGTCGCCATCTCCGTCCGAGGCCGCGCCAAAGTCGGGCGCGTCCGCCGCCATAAGCCTGTCATAGAGCCCTTTGGCATGCACCAGGTTGGGATCGGGATGGTGATGACCAAAGTCGGGCAATGGGGTGCCGTTCATCACGGTGCCGGCCGGCGCACCGAGGCGACGCTCGAAAATCTCGGTCGCATAGGGTCCGGTCACCGCGCTCATGGAGTCGAACGCCATGGAAAAGCCTCCGGCGATCAGCGCCTGGATAGCCCCGAAGTCGAACAGGCTTTCCATGAGGTCGGCATAGGCGGCGACGGGATCGACGACCTCAACCACCATTTCGCCGAGTTGCCGGACACCGAGCCTGTCGATGTCGACGTCGGCTCCATCAATGATTTTATATCGGTCGATGACTAGCGATCGCGCGGCGATGGCGTCTGTCACCTTTTCAGGCGCGGGGCCGCCATTGCCGATATTATATTTGATGCCGAAATCCTCGTCCGGACCGCCAGGATTGTGGCTGGCCGACAGGATGAGGCCACCAAAGGCGCCCGCCGACCGGATCAGGTGCGAGGCGGCAGGCGTGGAAAGGATACCCTCCCGGCCGACGAGCACGCGGCCAAAGCCGTTGGCTGCCGCCATCTTGAGCACGGTCTGGATGACTTCGCGGTTGAGATAGCGTCCATCCCCCCCCAAAACCAGCGTCTTGCCCTCGAAACCGTCCAGGCTGTCAAACACCGACTGCACGAAGTTTTCCGCATAATGCGGCTGCGCAAAGACGCGCACTTTCTTGCGCAGGCCCGAAGTGCCCGGCTTCTGGTCGGTGAAGGGGGTTGTGGTAACGGTCTGGATCACGCCGGCATCCCTTGCATCATTGAATATGTCCTTTTCGCGCGACCAACTGCGTCCTGCAATGGCGCATGTTCAGCCTTTTTGTGCAAACCAGATGACGTGGCGCGGTCCCTTGCCATTATCCCGGGCGCGGACAACCATTTCCTCGACGTGGAAGCCAGCGGTGCGCAGGCGTCGCGTGAACGCGTCGTCGGACCCGGCCGACCAGATGGCGAGGATGCCGCCGGGCCGAAGCGCCGCGCGGGACGCCCGTAACCCCTTGCCGTCATAGAGCCGGTCATTGGCGGCGGCGGTGAGGCCGTCGGGACCATTGTCGACGTCGAGCAGGATCGCGTCATAGCTGCCCTGCGCATCCGCGATCACGTTCACGACATCGTCGATCATGAGATGTACGCGCGGATCGTCCAGGCATCCTGCCGCAAGGTCCGCCATCGGGCCCCGCGCCCATTCGATGATTTCGGGAACCAGTTCGGCCACGGTGATGCGTGCGTCGGCCGACAAAGCGCCCAGCGCGGCGCGCAGGGTGAATCCCATGCCATAGCCGCCGATCAAGAGATGCGGGGCTTTCCGATCGCGCAATCGTTCGATCGTCATCAATGCCAGCTGCTTTTCCGAACCGCTCATGCGGCTGCTCATCAACTCGTTTCGGTCGAGCACGATCATATGATCGCCACCGCGTCGATAGAGTTTGAGCTCCTGTCCCCCAGGAACTGTGGCAGAGCCCAGATATTCACGCGGCGTCATTACGATGTCCTAGCATTCCAAGATCAAGACGTGCGCATGGCAGCTTGGCTTCCGTCGCGCAAATGCTACAGGCGATCGCGTGCACTGGCCGGTGGTTGGCCGACCAGCGCCGGCGATGCTATCCGCCGTCTCCTCTCGTTTCCGACTCTCCACAGGCAGCCTTTTTCTTCATGCGCTATTTTCTCGACACCGAATTCAACGGCTTTGGCGGCACGCTGATCAGCGTGGCCCTGGTGCCGGAACATGGCGATCAGGAATGTTATGTATCTCTGCCGTTGCCAGAGGTGATCGAGCCATGGGTCGCGGGGCACGTCATTCCCTATTTGCGCCACGTGCCACCGGGCATCGACCATGAACTGGATCGGGTCGAGGCGGCCGACCTTGTCGCCACTTACCTGGCCGGCGACTCCGATCCGGTGATTATCGCGGACTGGCCGGAGGATCTGGCGCATTTCTGCGCGTTGTTGGTGACGGGGCCGGGGCGGATGGCCGGGGTCGATTTCGGCCTGAAGCTGGAATTGATCAACGCCGCGGGCTTCAGCGCAGCGGCGAACAGCCGCGTCCCGCACAATGCGCTGCATGATGCGCGGGCGCTGCGTGACTTTTACATGCTTGACCGGGCCGGCTGAGACCGCCCGACCCGGCTGCGTTCCAGCCACCAGAGCAGCGCGCTGACCAACAACCAGGCGATGCCAAAGGGCCACGCCGTGCCGGGGGCATTGCGGGTCGCTTCGCTGGCGATTGCCGGGGCATTCGGGAGCAGCAGGGTTGCGTCTCTGTCGCGCGCGCTGCGCATGGCCGGCAGCGCGTCGGCGGGCTGAACGTAAAAGGGTGCGTTTCCATCCTTGGTGATGAGCCGATGCCACCCCGCTTTGACCGGCCAGAAAGCGGCGCACGCCCCGACAGGTTGCAGGGCAACAGCGGAACCGTCAGGCTGCTGCACCGATGCGCGAAGCCCTGTTCCGCAGAGCGACAGGCGTTCGCCCGCCCAACTGATCGCAGGGGGCGAGGCGGGGCTTGGCGCGGGTCGTATGACAGCGCGGGCCAGCGCTCTCCACCAATCGTCATACAGCGTCGCCCGCCCGGTCAGGACCAGCGCATAGCTGTCGAGCCCGGTGAAAAGCGCCACTCGTCCCAGGCCCTGCGCTCGCCATGCGGCAATGGGCGCGTCACCCCCATCTTGCAGAAGGGCTGCTGATGTCATGCCCAGGGGGGAAAGCGCGAGCCGGCTGACGTCTGGAATGAAATCGGCCGGCAGACGCATATCTTCCGGCGCCGTTTCGGTCGCGATGCCAAGGCGTGTACGGGCGATCGAAGCGGGAGCGGGTTTGGGCAAAACAAGCGGCGAAATACTGTTGGTGCCGGTCAGAGCGAAGCCCAGGTTTCGCCACTGCGATCGGGTTGTGGCATCCAGCGGGCCGGTCGGACGCAAGATCATGCCCAGGCCGTTGCGCACCGCCGTCATGAGCGCGGCGCGCCGTCCGCCCAGGGCGATCCAGCTGCGATCGTCGATCACCACGAGGTCGAACCGCGCGAGCGTGGCAGGATTGAGCGAGATCGGGGCGTCGCCTAACGAAATGCCTCCGCCTGCACTGATCTGACTTGTAACTTCGAACCCGGCGTCAGTCGCCCAGCGGCGCAGATATTTGATTTCCGGTCCCGGAGCGGCGGCGAGGAGCAGGAGCCGCAAGGGTTTTGGATCGCGCACGGTCAGGGGAACCAAAGCCTGCGCGAGAGTGCGGCCATTGGTTCGGACCCGCAAGGTGAAGAGGCTGTTTCCGGCCGCCCTGGCCGTGCCCGTCAGGCGGACATGCCCCTGCCGGTCGGGCGAGGTGACATCCGTCACGCGCCCGGCCGTATCGAGCAACTCGACGACCATGTTACTCGATGGCGTGACCATGCCGCCTACCCCGAAGCTTTCCCCCGGCGCAGCAACGGGTGGGGGTGTCACAGACACTATCCCGGCGGGCGGGGGGTGCGGATTGAAATCGACGTCGAGCCCGGACGCAGCGTCCATATCGCGCGGGGTGAACCCCGACCCCAGCACCGTGATGCGCCGGACCTGCGGATGCCGGCGCAAGGCGGTGGCCAGATCGGGAACATGCTCGGCGCCCTGCATGTCGCCGGCTTCGGGGAGCGCCAGGGTGGGCGCACCGGCGGGTTCGGCGAGTTGCGGCGCACCGGCCGTCGCGACGCGGATTACGTCGCCGCCAACCGGAACGGGCGGAGGATACAGGGTGAGGAAGAGCAACGCTGCGCAAACGGATTGCAGGAGAAGCAGCGCGATCAGGCGGGGCCGATGCGGCTGCGGCGACGCGCGATGCCACAGGATCAGGCGGACGGCCGCAAGCAACACGGTCAGGACTAAGATTGCCGCAGTAATATGTTCAATCGTCATGATCCGCCGCCCTGAAGAGCTTGCAAATAGCGTGCGCCCATGGCGTCGGGCCGCTGTCTCGGCATGGGCTGGCCTATCGGCCGTTCCATGGCGGTCCAGAGGAGGCCTTGCAGGCGAGCGCGGCAGGCTGCGCAACGTGGTTGCTGCCGGACGGCGTCGATCGCGGCGGTCAGCGCGAGCGGATCGGGGAGCCGCCCCGCGTTGGCGCGGACCCAGTTGCCGAGCGCCGTCGGGTCGGGAACCGCGTCGCCTTCCAGCGCGCGCCATGCCGCTGCGGCAGGTCCATCGCTGCGTTTGATTCCCACGAGTTGAAGCGTACGGTTGCCAATGCCTTCCCGGTCGCCGGTCATCCGCCGCGTCGGATCGATAGGCGGGAGTTCCGGCCCGACGCGCGACAGGAAGATGCGGGTCGCCTGTTGCACCTCCTTGATGAAGCGTAGGGCACGATTGGCATAGGGCAGCGCGAGGTCTGGCCGACCCTGTTTGAGTTCCCGCTCCGATCCCCACATTTCGTCGACTGCTTTTTTCAGGATCGCCCGCGTTTCCGGATCGAGGCTGGAGGCAGGCGATTCATCATGGGCATGGCCAAATTCCGCCAGCACATCTTCAGGCGCTCCGAAACCTGGGCTGTGCCTGACAGGCGGCCCGTGATCGTGGCCATCGCCGTCGAAATGATGTTCGGCGTCGGCAGTGGGCAGCTCGGGCTCACCTTCTTCCTCTCCGCCGAGGAACTGGCTGTAGCGGCCCCTTAGTATCTGTTGGTCGTTGCCGATCGTGCCGGATTTGGCGAGATAACGGTCGGACGACAGGGCGCGCTTTTGTTTGAGCAGGGCTTCGGCGTCGATGATGATCTGACGCTGGCTGCGAAAATAGGCCGGGAGAGTGGTGTTGACCATGCCTTCCAGGCCACCGCTTTCGGGCGCGCGCGCCGAAGGCCAGCGCAAGATGAGGCTAGGGCCGCGCACTTCTTGCGGTGAAGGGGTGCGATTGTCACGGACGATCAGTTGGACCACCATGTCCCCACCGGCGGAAAAGCCGAAAGAAGAAAAATTCAAAACAGGGGCGAACCGCCGGTCCTGTGCCGCGCCGGTACCGCTGACAGGAATTTCACGTTCCGAAAAGGTCACATTCTCGCCTTCGCCGATCGCGAGCGTGATCCGCAAGCGCGCGGACGATGCGACGCCATAATCATCAGTTGCAGCAAAGGCGGGGGTCCAACTATGCTGGCCAGCTTTTACCACAGTCAGCGCAGGGGTGAGCGCCTTCACCTGCGGCGGGTTGTCGGGCTGCGCATCGATGCGGTGGAGCGGCGGGGTGGGCCCCCGATCAGCTGCGGGATCAACCCGATAAAGAAATGAGCGGTCAAGCGTCAGGCCCGCGACCCAGTTGTCGCCATCGCGGCGAAGCGTCAGAGGCTTGCCATCTACCAACAACAGGCGCGGGCCTTGCGCTACCGGATCGAACCGCAACGTCCATTCAAGGCGCGAGCCTAGCGGCGCCTGCACGTCGAGTTTGGCGGAATCGCGCTTGGGCAGCTCCGTATAGGCTGGGGGCAATATGCGCAGGTTCTGTGCGACGAGACGCGGGAGACCGGGCGCGGTAGCGATGCCTTCCTGGCTGGGGGCGAGACGTGGTGGGCCTTCACCTGGCCTCGGCCAAAGCAGCGCGCCGGCGACGATGACGGCTGCGACGCAAAAAAGACCGAGCAGCCATTGCTTCGACCAGCGGGGGACAAGGTCGTGCGGCGAGGCCTGATCGAGCCGGTCGGCTATACGCGTGCGTTGTAGCGCCTGAAGCGGTGTGATCGTTGTTGGTGGGGAGAAAAGCAGGGCGCTGCTATCCTCCAGTTCCGGGCGACTCGCGTCCAGGCGGTGGATGAGCCATGCGCGGTCCAGGCGCGTGGCGCGCCTGCGGGCGAGGACCAGCGCGAGCGCGCCACCAGCCAGAAACAAGGCGGCTGCGGCAGCGAGACCTGAGATGCGCCAGGCGATAGCCGTCAGCGCGGCCAGGACGGGGAGGGCGAGGCCAAGCGTGTCGAGGAAGGATCGACGCCGCGCCGGGGCGACCCAGTGGGAAAAAAACCTTTCAGCGCTCATGGCGCTATGCTCCGACTGCGTCGGGACGCAAGCCAGCGTTCGACGCCAAACAGCAGCGCAATAATCAAGGCGAGCCATGGCGCGAGCGGTTGTGGCGGCAAGTCATAGGCACGCGCCCCCGTCATTGGAGCATAATCGCGAGCAGCAACACGATCGGGTGGGGGGGATGCAGGGTAGAGTGCTGTACGGAGGTGTAGGGGGAAATCCGCGTCGAGCAACAGCGGCATGGCATCGGGGCGGAGCGGGCGGGTCAGGCGAAGCACGTACCCTTGGTCAAGGCGTGCCGCTTCGCCCAGCGGCAAGCCGTCCTCGTCGCGCCAGACCGTAACGAAGCGAGTGCTTTCGGACAATTGGGCGTCGGATGGCAGCAGCAAAGTGCCGCCTTGAGATACCCAGTCTCGCACAGCCTGCGATACGCTGCCGGCTGCCAGCCAAGCCAGGCTCTGCCGGTGATCGGGCAGCGGGTCGGTCAGGTCGGCGCTGGGGGGAGCATCCTTTTGCTTCTCAAGCTGCCATGCGTCGGCGACCGCGCGCAGATAGCGCGCGCCGTCCCTATGCGCTTCGTCATGACGGACGGAGAGTGATCGCCCAGGCGGTTTGGAGGATGAGCGCTGTGGCATGGCGCCTGGCTGGATTTCCCACTTCACCGAACGCGACAGCCGGATGCGGTCGGCGTCGGCACCCGTGATGATCCGTGGCGTCACGATCGTCAGGGCTGCGCTCTGTGGCAGATCGGCGTCCAACTGTCTGATCAGACTGGCGACGGGAATGCGACCGTGCGGTTCGGGAGCGTCGATGTTCGGGAAACCGGGAGCAAGCCAGTGAAGCCGGGCGGCGGGATAGGCCGCTGGGTCGACTTGCGCGCCGGGAAGAACCGCAACATAAGGTCGGTCATCGGCAGCGCCCCAAAGCACCGGCCGGGCCAGAAGAAGTGCAAGCAACGCGAGGAGCAGCAAGCGCACCAGCAAAAGGGGCCATTCGTCGAATCGCAAGCGGGAGCGCGGCCGTGGCTTCTGGCGCAGCCAGCGTAGGGCAGCGAAATCCGTGGGCAGTTGTTCGCTGCGACGGGCGATATGAATGACCAGCGGGACGATCAGCGCAGCCAGCGCCGCTAGAGCGGCGGGAAACAGAAGCCCAAAACCCATCGCGCTCAATCCACCGTGCCAAGCGCCGCAAACAGGCGACGCAGGGGCAGATCGACAGCCTCATCCAGCACATGCGCCACGTGGCGTATACCGGTGGCGTCCAAACGGGCGTGCAGCGCGTCCCGCGCAGCGCCAAAGCGGGCAAGGAACTCTGTGCGCAGCGCGGCGCCGTCTGCGAGCAGTTCCTCGCCGGTCTCCGGGTCGCGGAATCGAAAGCCTCCCGTGAAGGGAAAGTCCCTTTCGGCGACCGTCAGCATCTCGATCACCAGCGTTTCGCGCCCTGCCGATGCCAGCTTCTCCACCAAGGCCACGGCTCCGTTGTCGAAACAGTCGCTAAGCATAATCACGAGATCATGCGTGCCGATCCTTTCCCACAAGGGGCCTAACTGATCGTTGGAAGCGAAGGTCCGGGCTGCGGCTATGTCCAGCAACTCCAGCATCATTCGGTCGCGCTGGCGTAATCCCGTCGCGGGAGGGACCAAGCGCAGCCCTGAATCACCCAGCGCGATGAGGCCGAACCGATCGCCCTGCTGCATCGCGAGTTCGCCGATGGCCGCAGCGATCGCCTTGGAGGCATCCAGGCGGCTGTAATCGGGTCGCGCGGCATCGCTCTGACCCATCGATGCGCTGGCGTCGATCAGGATCCAGATCGCGACCGGACTTTCGCGTTCCGCTTCGCGCACGAAGAATTTGTCGGAGCGAGCGTAGAGCTTCCAGTCGATCTGTCGCAATTCGTCGCCCGGTTCATAAGCGCGATATTGCGCGAATTCCAGGCCCGCGCCCCGGCTATGGCTTTGATGCAGGCCGATGCCGTGCGACCCCACGGCCCGACGCGTGACGAGGCGCAGGCCGCGAAGGCGGCTGCGCACGTCTGGGGGGAGGAAGTCGGCCATGGCTGCGCGGATCAGGCCAGAGGCACCGCACGAACGAGCGCGGCAACCACGTCGTCAGCGCTGCGTCCCTCTGCTTCCGCCGCGAAGGAGAGCAGAAGCCGATGCCGCATGACCGGCGCGGCGAGCGCGGCGATATCCTCGCGCGTAGCGGCGAGCCGCCCTTGCAGCAAAGCCCGCGCCTTGGCGCAGAGGATCAATGCCTGTCCGGCGCGCGGGCCTGCGCCCCATTTCACATATCTGCGGATTTCTTCCGGCGCGGTATCGGCGGGACGGCTGGCGCGAACGAGGCGGGTGACCCAAGCCAAAAGATCGTCGCTCAAATGCACATCGCGGACCAGCTTCTGAAGGGCGAGTACTTCCTCGCCCTGCATGACCGTCGGCACCATGCCGCCGCCTGCGCCGGTGGTTTGGGCAAGAATGGCGCGTTCTTCCTCCTCGGTCGGATAATTCACGCGGACATGGAGAAGAAAGCGGTCAAGCTGCGCTTCGGGGAGGGGGTAGGTGCCGGCTTGCTCGAGCGGATTCTGGGTCGCAAGCACAAAGAAAGGGCGGGGAAGCTGATGCGTGACGCCGGCATAGCTGACAGTCTTTTCCTGCATCGCCTCCAGCAACGCCGCCTGGGTTTTGGGCGGCGTGCGGTTGAGTTCGTCGGCGAGCAGCAAATTGGTGAAGATCGGCCCCTGCTGAAAACGAAAGCTGCGATGGCCGGTGCCATGATCCTCTTCCAGCAATTCGGTGCCAAGGATATCGCTTGGCATCAGGTCGGGCGTGAATTGAACCCGGCGGAAATCGAGTTTGAGCGCTTCGCCCAAGGATCGGACGAGAAGCGTCTTGCCCAGACCCGGCACGCCTTCGAGCAGGCAATGTCCGCCAGCCAGAAGACCGATCAGCAGTTGCTCCACGACATCGGCCTGTCCGACGATGGCCTGGCCAATGGCGGCACGCAAGTCGGCCAGGCGCGCGAGGCGAGCCTGGATATCGGCTTCGGTAAGGTCGGTCATGATAGTGATGGCCCTTGTTTGACAGTGTCATCCCCGCGAAAGCAGGGTTCCATCTCCGAAAGGTGCGGAAATGGAGAGCGCAGAAGGTAAGTACCCGCTTCCGCGGGAATGACGTGCGATTGGAAAGTCACACCGACAGCGCGTACATCACGATGTTGACGGCGAATTTCGTATTGTCCTCGGCCAGGAAGCGTTTGTTGCGCCAGTCATAGTCCCATTCGCAGCCATAATCCTTGTTGCTGTAAAGAACGCCCAAGCGGCCATTCACCTCTATGCCCTTGAGATACTCATGGACGAGGTCGTCGCCCCAGCCATTGAGTTCGAGCGCGGTATTGGGCGGGCCGTCGAATTTGAAGAAGCTGCGATAGATGCCGTGGCTGTCCGGCAGTTCGACAAGGGCCCTGGGGCCGAAAATCTTGGCCATCTGGGCTTCGAACGAGCGGGCGAACAGCCCGTCAATGTCGTGATTGCAATCGTCGACCATGACAAAGCCGCCGCTGCGCACATAGCGTTCGAAATTCCGTCGCTCTGCCGGCGAAAATTCCACCAGCTTGTGACCGGCCATGTAACAGAAGGGCGCGGTCAGCATCCTGGGATCAGACAGCGCGATCACATGCTCCTTGGGGTCGACGCGCAGGGTGGTGTAGTCGATGAGCGAAGTGATGATGTTGGACGGCGCGCGCTGATCAACATCCCAGTCGCCCGAATCATAGCGGAGGCGGGTGAACCAGAAATCATAGCCACCCGTTGCCGCGGCCAGCGGCCTGGCCAGCATAGCGCTGGACAGGCCGCCCGCCATCAACCGGAGAAAGTCGGCGCGCGTCATCCTCCGGCCGACCCCCTTACACCGCGTCCGAAAGCGAGGTGAAGGTGAAGTCGCGTAGCTTCATCGGCGGAATAACCATGGTGGTATCCGATTCGTCGCTCTTCACCCTGACCGGTTTGCCGAATTCCTCGACATTGTTGAGCATGATCACCGGGCTTTCATTGAAGCGGAAATTTTTCACCGGATATTTGATCTGCCCATTTTCGATGTAGAAGGTGCCATCGCGGGTCAGGCCGGTGAGCAGAACGGTCTGCGGATCGACCATGCGGATATACCAGGTGCGCGATACCAGGATGCCGCGTTCGGTCGTGCGAATGAGGTCGGCGGTCGACTTGGTGCCGCCTTCCATGATGATGTTGCCGAACCCGGCCTGTTCGGGCCTGCCCTGCTTTTGCGCCCAATAGCGGCTATAGTTCATGTTCATGAGCTTGCCGTTCTGGATGATGGGCATTTTCTTGCGCGGCAGGCCTTCGTCATCCCAGGGGTAGACTGCTGCGCCCGGATAGGCCGGATCGGTGAACATCGTCACCTGCGGGCCGTAGACCTGCTCGCCCAGTTTGTTGCCGCCGCCCTTTTTCGACAGGAAGCTGCGCCCTTCATCCGCCGACCGCGCGTCGAAGAAATACATCATGAAGGCGACGAGGCCAGCCGCAGCCGCAGGCTCCAGGATGACGGTATATTTGCCCGGTTCCAGCGCCTGCGCACCGGCAGAGGCGCTGGCCTTGCGCATGGCGACGCGGATGTCCTCGCCCGCGTTGAACTGGGCGACGTCCTGGACATTATGGCCGACCCAGCCAGATCCGCGACCATCCGGCGTGCGCACCGTGCAGGTATAGTCGCTGCTGGTCGACGTCTGATAGCCGTAATTGCCCTTGCTGTTCATGAAGGCGACGAAGCCGGCCTGATCTTCCAGATAGCCCGCAGCCACCAGATTTTCCGCGCGGCACGGCCCGATCGAATCGCTGGCGACCTTTGCGCGATACGCCGGGTCGATGGCGGCGGTCGGCGCGCTGAAGGTGTTGGTCTTGAGATATGTCTGCTGCGGCACCGCGGGCATGAATTCAGGGTTTTCCGGTGCCAGTCGCGCCAGTTCCTCGGCGCGCCGCACCACCCGCTGGAGCGAGGCGTCGTCAAACTGGTTGATCGTGGCGGTACCCACGCGCTTGCCGAACGCGACCTGAACCGCCAACTGGATATCATCGGTCACACCGGCGGTCGATACGTCGTTGCGGGCGAAGCGGACATTGCCGCGCGTCGCGCCATTTAATTGCGCGGTGCATTCGTCGGCCTGCGAAAAGCCGACAACCTTGGTCAGGATCGCCTTAGCCTGCGCTTCGGGAAAGATGCTCATCTGTTTATCTCCTAAAGCGTATCAGCCGAGCGAACGCGCGGTGTTGATGACGTTGATGCCATTGAAGCGCGCGGTCGAAGAGCCGTGCGATACGGCGGACACCTGCGCGGGCTGGCCCTTGCCATCGAAGAAGGAGCCGCCGAGGCGATAATCGCTGGCGTCACAGACGCCCGCGCAGGCGTTCCAGAATTCGGGCGTGCGGATCTGATAGGCGACATCCTCGATCTGCTGGCCGATCTTGCCATTCTTGATCTCGTAGAAGAGTTGGCCGCCGAACTGCGCATTATAACGCTGTTGGTCGATCGAGAAGCTGCCGTCGCCGATGATATAGACGCCGTCTTCGACGTCGGCGATCATGTCGGTAACGCTCATTTTCTGCTTGCCGGGTTCCAGGCTGACATTGGCCATGCGCTGGAACTGCACATTGGACCAGCTGTCAGCATAGCAACAGCCGTCCGATTCCGTCTTGCCCTCGATATGCGCCTGATCGCGGATCGCCTGATAGCCGACCAGCTTGCCGTCGCGGATCAGGTCCCACTTCTTGGTCTTCACGCCTTCATCATCATAGGCGACGGCGCCAAGGCTGCCAGGCTGGGTCTTGTCGGCGACGATGTTCACCTTGTCGCTGCCATATTGGAAATGGCTTTGCATCTTGTCCATCGTGGCAAAGCTGGTGCCGGCATAATTGGCTTCATATCCCAGCACGCGATCGAGTTCGAGCGGATGGCCGACCGATTCATGGATGGTGAGCCAGGTGTGCGACGGGTCAAGCACCAGGTCATATTTGCCCGGCTTGACCGAAGGTGCGGCAATCTTCGCCTTGGCCTGCTTGGCCGCGGCGATCGCGTCTTCCTTCATGTCATAGGACTGGCCGTAGACGGTCACGCCGTTGGGCAGCACGGTCTTGCCCGATGCAGCGCCGTCCAGATATTCAAAGCCCAGGCCCATGGGGGCGGAAAGGCCTTCGCGGGTGCGGAACTTGCCGCTTGCCTGATCGACGGCGGTGACTTCCATCGGCGCCCAGATGCGGTGCACGTCCTGGTCAATATAGCTGCCGTCGGTGCTGGCGAAATATTTCTGTTCGTTGACGAGGAACAGCGTGGAGCGTATGAAACTGGCCCCAGCATCCAGTGCGGCGGCGTTGACGCCCATCAACAGATTGACCTTGTCCTTGATCGGCACGGTCATGCTGTTCTTGACGATCGGCGTGCGCCAGCTGACTTCGCCCACGCCCTTGACGGGCGCGAGTTGCACCGGCGCGCTCTGGCCCGGCGCATTGGCCTTGGCGATAGCGACGGCTTCGCGCGCGGCCTTCGCTACGGCTTCTGCCGTCATGTCGTTGGTGGCGGCAAAACCCCATGCGCCGTCAGCAATGACGCGGACGCCGACGCCGGTCGATTCGGTGTTGACGATGTTTTCCACATTACGTTCGCGCGTGATGACGAACTGGCGCAGATAGCGACCGATGCGCACGTCAGTGTAGGTCGCGCCGGCGCTTTTGGCCGCATTCATCGCGGCGTCCGCCAATTGCTTCTTCACCGCCACGTCTATGGCGCTGTCCAGCGCTTCTGCGGCGATGACCCGCCCAAAAGCGGCCGGCAGCACGAGGCCGCCCACGCCCATGGCCCCGAAGGCCAGAAAATCGCGTCTATGCAAGATGTGTCTCCCACCTGCCCATGCCCGCATGATGCGGGTCGGATTATGCCGAATATCTGGCCACTGGCCGTATTGGCTTGATAAGACGGCATCATTGCCGCCGGGACGGGCGGGGTCAAACATCTTTTACGATCGGACAACTTTGGTTCCGCCGCTTTCGACACATGTCATCTGTCGAAAATAGTTATGCTGGATGAAGGCGCGCCCAACAGCGAATAGCGGACACGGCAAGAAGCCGGTCCGCTGTGATTTCCGCGTCATTTGCCGAAAAGAAATGTGGTCGGGGAAAGAGGATTTGAACCTCCGGCCCCTGCCTCCCGAAGACAGTGCTCTACCAGGCTGAGCTATTCCCCGACCGATGCCGAAGCCGCTTTCGAAAGCGGCCCCGTAAGGCAGGAGTGCGCCTATAGAGACGGCTTTGCGGGCTGGCAAGCGGGCAGGCGCGCTTTTTTTATGCGTTTTAGAGGAGACCGGCGGCGCGAAAGCTGAACCACTGATCCCCGGCGGCGATAAGGTGATCCGCCACCCGCAGGTCAAGTGGTCTGACGCTGCGGATAATCGCGCGGGTCAGGGTGATGTCGTCAGGTCCTGGCGACGCGGCCTGATGCGGCGGGCGGCGCTGTATGAGGGCAATCCAGTGGTGGCCGTCGACTACCAGGTCGGGCAGGACCGCCGTCCAGTGATGGCGGACGGGCAGAATGCGCCGGGGGCGCCACCCATTATCCAGGATCGTCACGGCAAAAGCGCTGGGGCCAGACATGCCGCGACTGTGGGGTCGGCGGGAGGTGCATGGCCAGACCCAAGCCGATCCGCTTCGGGAGTATCGCGCCCCAACAATATCCGTTTCGGACCCGGCATTGGCTGAGCGTTCCCGCTGATATAGAGCGAGCCCAACAAGACTCAATTTCACAGGATGTCGTTTTGACCGAGGCACATGGTGCGCCAGCGCCCCATTATGAGCAGCAATATCTCGACCTCATGCGGCATATCTGGCTGCATGGTGATGAGCGGATCGATCGGACTGGCGTTGGCACGCGATCGATATTGGGGGCGACGCTGCGCTTTTCGCTGGCAGGGGATGCAGTGCCGCTGCTGACTACCAAGCGGGTCTACTGGAAGGTCGCCGCGCGTGAGATGCTCTGGTTTCTGACCGGCGACACTAATATTCGCGAACTGGTGCGGCAGGGCGTGCATATCTGGACCGACTGGCCGCTCGACGCCTATCGCCGGGCGACTGGTGAGGCGATCGACCGCGACTCGTTCGAGGCGCGCATCATCGAGGATGCCGATTTTGCCCGGCGATGGGGCGATCTGGGGCCGGTTTATGGTGCGCAATGGGTGAATTGGCCGATCTATGAACCGGCAGGCGACGGGCTGTATCGCAAAGCCGAGATGGGACGAAACCAGATAGCGGAACTGGTCAATGCAATCCGCTCCACCCCCGGATCGCGCCGATTGCTGTTTACCGGATGGAATGTCGCGGAGGTGCCGCAGATGGCGCTTCCTCCCTGTCATATGACCTATCAGTTCCAGGTCGCGGACGGAAAGCTCAATGGCCTGCTTTTTCAGCGTAGCTGCGACCTGGGACTTGGATTCGCCTTCAACATTTTCGGGCTGACGATGATCACTCGGATGCTGGCGGAGCAGTGCGATCTGGAGCCGGGCGAAGTCATTTGGCAGGGCGGGGACGTGCATCTCTATCTCAACCACGCACCGCTGGTGGAGGAGCAGTTATCGCGTATTCCGCAAGGCGCGCCGACATTACGGATCAATCGGCAGCCTTCATCCATTTTCGATTACAGGATCGAAGATTTCGAGGTGCTGGATTACAGCCCGCAAGCCCATATCGCTGCGCCGGTCGCCGTGTGAAAACCGACATCGACAGCGACAGGTAAAGAGTAATTTGGGTCAGCAAGGCTTGCCTTCCGGTGCATTGAAATATAATATCCGCCTAAAGCAATATTATTGCAATGCACCATAGGAGCCAGGATGAGCGATCCCATTGGATCAGTGGAAGGACAGGCCGGGCGCAACCTGCCTCCGCTAAAGTTGCACGTTCCCGAACCGCCGGCGCGGCCTGGTGAGGCGGCGGACTTCACCCATTTCGATATCCCTGCTGCTGGCGCGCAGCCGCGACCCGATGAGGCTGCTCAGCCGGCCGACATGCGCGATATGGCCTATGGGCTGGTTCGTGTGCTGGATGACGATGGACAGGCCGTCGGCCCCTGGGACCCGCGCCTGCCCGCCGAAACATTGCTCAAGATGCTGCGCTATATGGCGTTGACCCGCGCATTCGACGCCCGGATGTTTCGCGCCCAGCGACAAGGCAAGACCAGTTTTTACATGAAGTCGACGGGCGAGGAAGCCGTGTCGATCGGCGCAGCGATGGCATTATCGCGCGACGACATGTGCTTCCCCAGCTATCGTCAGCAAGGTATCCTGATTGCACGCGACTGGTCCCTCGTCGACATGATGAACCAGATTTATTCCAACAAGGGCGACCGTATGAAGGGTCGCCAGTTGCCCATCATGTATTCCGCTCGCGAGGCGGGATTCTTCTCGATCTCCGGCAATTTAACGACTCAATATCCCCAGGCCGTCGGCTGGGCGATGGCGAGCGCTGCGAAGGGGGATACGCGGATCGCGGCGACCTGGTGCGGCGAGGGATCGACGGCCGAGGGCGATTTCCATTCGGCCTGCACCTTCGCCAGCGTCTATCGCGCGCCCGTCATCATGAATGTCGTGAATAATCAGTGGGCGATCAGCAGCTTTTCAGGATTTGCCGGAGCGGAGGCGACGACCTTCGCCGCGCGCGCCGTGGGCTATGGCATTGCGGGGCTTCGCGTCGACGGCAATGACGTACTGGCCGTCTATGCCGCAACGCGCTGGGCGGCCGATCGCGCCCGCGCCAATGCAGGTCCGACGCTGATCGAGCATTTCACCTATCGCGTGGAGGGGCATAGCACATCCGATGACCCATCCGCCTATCGCTCCGCCGAGGAAAGCAGCCAATGGCCGCTGGGCGATCCGGTTGCGCGGCTGAAGCAGCATTGCATTGCGCTCGGCATCTGGGACGAGGATCGCCATGCCGCGATGGACAAAGAACTGGCCGAACATGTCCGCGACGCTGCGCGCGAGGCGGAGAAGAACGGCATATTGGGCCATGGCTTGCACCATCCTATGGAGAGCATGTTCGAGGATGTGTTCGAAAAGATGCCCTGGCATCTGGAGGAACAGAAGCAGCAGATGCTCGACGAATGGAAGGCGGCCGGCCTGTGAGCAAAGCGAACGAAACTGACGCTGCGAGCAAAGCGAACGAAACTGACGCTGTGAGCAAAGCGAACGAAGCCGGTGTTGTGAGTGAGGTCATGGCACAGGGCGCGGCGCGGTCTGACGCGCGGCAGATGAACATGATCCAGGCGATCAACAGCGCGTTGGACGTGATGATGGACCGGGACCCGGACGTCGTCGTCATGGGTGAGGATGTCGGCTATTTCGGTGGCGTGTTCCGCGCCACGGCGGGGCTTCAGCAAAAATATGGCAAGAACCGGGTGTTCGACACACCTATCACCGAATGCGGGATTATCGGCGTTGCGGTGGGGATGGGCGCCTATGGACTGCGCCCGGTGCCGGAAATCCAGTTCGCCGACTATATCTACCCCGCGCTCGACCAGCTAGTGAGCGAGGCGGCGAGGCTGCGTTACCGCTCGGCGGGCGAATTCATATCGCCGATGACCGTGCGATCGCCCTTTGGCGGCGGCATCTTTGGTGGCCAGACGCACAGCCAGTCGCCCGAGGGTATCTTCACGCATGTATCGGGCGTCAAGACGGTGATCCCGTCCACGCCCTATGACGCCAAGGGACTTCTGATCGCGGCGATCGAGGATAATGATCCAACGATCTTTTTCGAGCCCAAGCGCATCTATAATGGCCCGTTCGATGGCCATTATGACACGCCGGCGAAAAGCTGGGCCGGGCACGCCGAGGCGCAAGTGCCACAAGGCTATTATCGCATCCCGCTGGGCAAGGCGCGCACAGCGCGGGCGGGCGAGGCGCTGACGATCCTATGCTATGGCACGATGGTGCATGTCGTCGAGAACACTGTCGCGGCGGTGGGCATAGACGCGGAGATCATTGATCTGCGCACGTTGGTGCCGCTGGATATCGAGGCGATCGAGATGTCAGTGCGCAAGACCGGCCGCTGCCTGATCGTGCACGAGGCGACGCGCACCAGCGGGTTCGGGGCGGAACTGCTCGCCCAGGTTCAGGAACGCTGCTTTTACCATCTCGAAGCGCCGATCGAGCGCGTTACCGGTTTTGACACGCCCTATCCGCACAGTCTGGAATGGGCCTATTTCCCTGGACCCGTGCGCATTCGCGAGGCCATCACCAAGATCATGAAGGATTGAGCGCATGGCTCTCTTTACATTCAAGCTGCCGGATATCGGCGAAGGCATTTCCGAGGCCGAGATCGTCGGCTGGCACGTCAAGGTGGGCGACCGGGTCGAGGAGGATCAGCCGATCGCCGACATGATGACCGACAAGGCAACGGTCGAAATGGAAAGCCCGGTCACTGGCACGGTCGTACGACTGGCCGGCGAGCCAGGCGATCAGGTGCCGATCGGGTCGATGCTTGTCGAAATCGAGGTAGAGGGCGAAGTCGCTGCTGCGCCGCCGCCGAGCGAAGAGACGATCGAAGCGGAAACGCCGGGCGAAGCCATGGTGGAGGGGGCCGCTGCGCCATCAGCGCAACCCGCGCCGACCCCTGAACCCGACTCTGCGCCGACATCTGCGCCCGCGCAACAGCCAGTCGCGGCCGCTGTAAAGGACCAGCCGATTCTCGCTTCGCCCGCGGTCCGAGCCAGGGCGAAGGAGTTGGGTATCGACTTGGGCCAAGTGAAGCCCAGCGGTGATCATATCCGCCATGCCGACCTGGACGCCTATTTGCTCTATGGGGCCGGGCAGGGTTACGCGCCCGCCGGACGCTCGGCACGGCGTGCGGACGAAGAGGTCAAGGTGATCGGCATGCGCCGCCGGATCGCGGAGAATATGGCCGCGTCAAAGCGTCACATTCCGCATTTCACCTATGTCGAGGAAATCGACGTGACTGCGTTGGAGGAGTTGCGCGAACAGCTTAACGCTGGTCGCGGCGAACGGCCGAAATTGACGATGCTGCCGTTGCTGATCGTTGCGATCTGCAAGGCGATCCCGGATTTTCCGATGCTCAATGCCCGCTATGACGATGAGGCGGGCGTGGTGACGCGCCATGGCGCGGTGCATCTGGGCATGGCGACGCAGACCGATGCCGGACTGATGGTGCCGGTGATCCGCGACGCACAGGATCGCAACGTCTGGCAACTGGCATCCGAAATCCGCCGGCTGGCGGACGCGGCGCGCAGCGGCAAGGCCAAGTCTGAAGAACTGAGTGGATCGACGCTGACGCTGACGTCGCTCGGGCCGCTCGGCGGAGTGGCGACTACGCCGGTCATCAACCGGCCCGAAGTCGCGATCATCGGGCCCAATCGCATAGTTGAACGCCCGGTGTTCCGGGGCAAGGAGGTCGTCGCGGCAAAGCTGATGAATCTGTCAATCAGCTGCGACCATCGCGTGGTCGATGGCTGGGACGCGGCGAGCTTCGTGCAGGCGGTGCGCAAATTGCTGGAAGCGCCGGCGTTCCTGTTCGTCGATTGATCAACGGGAGGGCGTTTATTTCGTCATCACGACGACCGCGCCCTCTCGCACGTCCGGTTTGAAGATCATGCGGGCGGCACGGGCGAGCATCTTCCAGCGGCGCTTGCTGAACCATCGGCCCGAATAGTCGCGCGGCTGGTAGAAGGTGCTGTAGAGGAGGGACGGCATCGGCAGGACGCGAAAGCCTGTGAAGCCTGCATCCCGGCCACGCGCCATGATGAGATGGGGTGGCATGTCGCGTTCGTTGACGCCGAACCGCGCCATCGCCGCAATCGATTCCACCGACTGGCTGTGGCCTTCGCCGGGTTCGTGGGTGATGAGAATGCCGCCCGGCTTCAGCGCGCGCCAGGCCGCATGAATGGCGAGCGCCTCGTCCTCCGCATGATGCAGCGAGTCGAAAAAAATCGCCGCGTCATATTGCGCGCCCAGCTCCATGTGCTCGAAATCCCCACACAGGAAGTCCGTGCGCGATCCGACATCATTGATCCGCGCATTATCCCGCGCCACGGCGATCATGTCGGGGGCGATGTCCTGCCCTGTCACCTGATAGCCTAGGCGCGCATAGAAGATGCTGGTCCAGCCGCCACCGCAGCCCAGATCCAGGATACGGGCGGGAGGCGGTGGCAAAAGGCGCATGATGAAGCCGATGGCGGCCAGATGAATGCCGCACTCCGGATCGGAAAAAGGCTTGTTGAGCGAATGGTTGACGCCCTGGGCGCCTAGATTGGCGAGGTAGGCGCGCTCGGCGTCTTTGGGCATCATGGGGTCTCCGGTCGGCGCATCGCCCTAGGATAGCTGGCGATCGGCCTCAAGCCCCGGCGTTTTATCGCAGGGTGAGCCGATAACTGAGCCGGCCGGTTTGGCCGGGTGCCGCCTGCGCCAGTGGCCAGCGTATATGCGTGACATCGGCCGGGACGGCGCGGCGCACGCCGCCCAGAGGGGTTGGCAACCACAAGTCTTCAAGCCGTCCCCAATGCGCACCGCCATCGACCGAAATCTGCATCACCGGATCATCGAGGTCGGGTTCCGATCCATTCGGGACGGGGCGCGTGATGGCGACGTTGCGCAGCGGCGCTGGTCCGTCATTGCGCCAGTCGAGAATGACGATCAACTGGTCGCCGCGCATCGGCCTGTCGGCAGTGGCGATTATGCGGCGTGGGCGGCCATTGATGTCCGTGGCAACCCGCTCGACGAAGGTTTGGCTTGTCAGCCGCAGGGGCGGTTGCGCCGAAGCGGGAATAGCGAAGGCGGCCACACCGGGGATCACCATCGCAACGATAAGCCGCAACGATATGATGTTCATGCCCCGTCCCCCATTGCCGGCGCCATCCAAAATAGCGTGCAGATGCAAAAAATTGGTTAAGTGACTGTTTTCCTTTCGCGCGCTCTTGGCTTTGCAAATTGACGCGAGGGAACGGGCAGCGCACATCCATTGTGTGGACGGCAAGAAAGAATCGGGCGTGACGGCGGCGGAACAACAGGAAATCAACCGGCGGCGCGATCGGTTGCTGGCTTCGATCGCGCTGTCGACAGGGCTGGGCTTGATCCTCGCGCTGCCTTTCGCGTTACGCGCGGGGGCGGAATTTTTCCTGCCGCTGACGGCCGCCCTGGTCATAGCGATCGCCCTAGTGCCATTGCTGGAATGGATGGAGCGGCGCGGCCTGCCATCGGGCGTAGCGGCATTGCTGTCGGTGATCGGCTTTCTGCTGGTGGCCAATACCGCGCTGGTTCTGATCGTCGTGCCCGCCACGGATTGGTTCAGCGCGCTGCCGCAGCGCCTGCCGCAGATCCAGGCGAATTTGGCGCCGGTGATCGACCTTTATTCCAATCTCCAGCGCTTCGTCGATGAAACCCTCCAGATGCTGGCGACAGGCCCGGTCGCAGCGGCGCAGACGGCGGTTGTGGACGCGCCGCGATCACTGTTGCAATTCGCCGCGACGTCAGCGCCAGCGGCGATCATTCAGATGGTCTTCGCCTTGCTGATCATCTATTTTTTCCTGGCTGGGTGGACCCGGCTGCGGCGGCGGACGATCAACAGCCGGGGCAGCTTCGACGGGGCAATGGCGGTGGCCCGCGTGATCCAGAATGTGGTCGATGCGACATCGGCCTATGTCATCACGATCGCCACCATCAATCTGTGCCTGGGCCTGGCGGTCGCGGTGGCACTGTGGCTCATCGGCATGCCTTCGCCGTTGATGTGGGGTGGGATCATCGCCCTGTTGAACTTCGTACCCTATTTCGGGCCGATGCTCGCGGCCGCGCTGCTGGCGCTGGGCGGATTGATGGTGTTCGACGATGTGTGGTTCGCGCTGCTTCCGGCAGCGCTGCAGATCGCGTTTCACCTGGTCGAGGCCAATGTCGTCACGCCGATGCTGCTCGGGCGGCGATTGACCATGAACCCTTTGCTGATCCTGGTGTCGCTCACTTTTTGGGGATGGGTATGGGGAACGCCCGGCGCGTTGCTGGGGGTGCCATTGCTGATTATCTTGCAAACCGTTGTGGCGGCCGCCGGAACGCCCGATATAGCCGGTTTCCTGTTCGAGCAGGGGACGCTGACGGTGCCGCGCATGAAAGAAAATGCGGATAAAGAGGAAACAGATGTTACGGACGGTTGACAGTATCTTCTGTCCCGCATAGACGGCCGCCCACACCGAACGCGGGTGTAGCTCAGTTGGTTAGAGCGCCGGCCTGTCACGCCGGAGGTCGCGGGTTCGAGCCCCGTCACTCGCGCCACTTTTCCGGACGGGAAAAGCGGAAAAAGGTTTTCAGATATGCATCGTCTGGCGACCATAGGGTCGTGATAGGATGCCGCCCTGCGCGGGTGTAGCTCAGTTGGTTAGAGCGCCGGCCTGTCACGCCGGAGGTCGCGGGTTCGAGCCCCGTCACTCGCGCCATTTCCTGCCATGAGGCAGAATATCAATATTTCTGCCAAATCCCGGTTTCCATCCACCGCATCAATTGCTTGAGCGGCAGAAGCCAGATCCACACGACGCCCAGCACGACATAGACCGGCACCTGAGCCCACACGGGCAGGCTGCCGATCCAGCCGGACAGGCTGCCCACGAGCACGGCCCATAATAAAATGAGCGCAACGATCGCCAGCATGCCGACGGGCTTGCGCCAACTGGGCTGATGATGATGACGCGGGTTGATGGTCATGCGTTCGTCCCCTCAATCACTTCGACTTCGGTCAGGACCATATCGAGCGGAAGATCCCAGGGGTCTGCCGGCACGGCGTCCAGTTCCTGCGCTGACCAGGCAACACCGATGCGCAGGGCCTCGGGGAAGCGGGCAAGGGCGCGGTCATAATAGCCGCCGCCCTGACCCAGCCGGTTCATGCTGCGGTCGAAGGCGACCAGCGGCGTGACGATGACATCAGGGCTGACGACGCCGCATGTCGGGTCTGGATGGTGGGTGCGATAGAGCCCGGGAACCAGGACATCATCCGCGTTCCACGCGATAAACTCCATGCTGCCGAGCCGGTCGATCACGCGCGGGAGGGCAATGGCCTTGCCCATGGCCTTAAGCTGCGGCGCGAGCCGTTGTGCCGGGGCTTCATCGTCAAGGCCCATGTAAAGCGCCACGATATGGGCATCGGCAATATGCCGGGCGAGCGGCGAAGGCACGACCTTGAACGCAAGCCGATGCGCCAGCGGATCGAGCGCGGCCACGAAATCGCGCCGACGCTGGCGGGCCGTTGCGCGCAGGCTGACCTTGTCGGCGGCGGGGCTCTGGTCGCTCATCATCGGCTTTCGTTCGGGCTGGGGAGGGTGACGGGACCGCCTCGGTCGTTTGCTGGAAAATCCTCTGACGCCTCAACGTCAGGTGGGGACCATGTAGATCGGGCCGGAACCCGCCCAGGGACAGCCCCCTTGGATGTGATTATCGCCTCAGGGATGTTCGCTAAAGCTCGTGCCGCGCAGTGCCCGTCGCTATGCAATCTAAGCGGCCGCAGCGGCCGCGGCAAGTGCCTCTCGCAGCTTTTCGATCCGACTCGCTAACTGCTCTACGGTGCGAGCCGCCTGTTCGTCATCAGCCTCCAGACTGAGCTTTTCCTGACGGCCCGCTTCCACCTTGCGCAGGTCAGTGAGTTCGTCGGCAAGAAACAGGGCAGCGAACAGCAAGGTGCGCACTTCGGTCAGGCCGGGTGTCGAACGCTGCGCCAGGCGTGCCTTGTCCTCGATCATGCTTGCAAGTCGGGCAAGATGGGGTTCGTCGCCGTCGCGGCAGCCTATGTCATAATGGCGCCCGGCGATCTGCAATGTCGTTTCAGCCATCGGTGCGCCCCTTGAGTTCGTCGATCAAGGCGTCGAGCGAGCGGAGTGCGGCATGCGCCGCGGGCACATCAATCTTCGGACCGGGGGAGGCGGCGGCCGACATATAATGGGCCACATCCTGTTCGAGCCGGCTGACAGTACGCTCCAGCGTACCGATTGCCTGCATCATCCGCTCACTTGCCATGGACTCGTCATAGCCAAAGCGCAGGCTTCGCAAAAGCCCGACGACATACGGACCAGCGCGGCTTTGCCCCCGGCCATGCCCCGGCCATGGTTGACGCATGGGGCTTGACGCGACAAAGGAAGCCGCAACTCGACTCGCCGCCTTTGCGCGTGCCATGTTTCAGCGCGCCAGCCCAGGAAAGACGCCCGCTTGCCATGACCGTTTCCGAAAAGTCGCTCGCCAACGCCATTCGCGCGCTGTCCATGGACGCCGTGCAGGCCGCCAATAGCGGGCACCCCGGAATGCCCATGGGCATGGCGGATGTTGCGACGGTCCTGTTCAGCGATCATCTGAAATTTGATCCGGGCAAGCCCGACTGGGCCGACCGTGACCGCTTCGTTCTGTCGGCCGGCCATGGCTCCATGCTGATCTACAGCCTGTTGCATCTGACAGGCTATGCCCGCCCGACCATCGAAGACATTGCCAGTTTCCGCCAGTTGCACAGCCCGTGCGCCGGACACCCCGAAAATTTCGAACTGGCTGGCGTCGAAGCCACCACCGGCCCACTGGGTTCGGGCCTTGCGACCGCCGTCGGCATGGCAATTGCTGAACGTCATTTGAACGCCCAGTTCGGCGACGATCTGGTTGACCATCGCACTTGGGTGATCGCGGGTGATGGCTGCCTGATGGAAGGCATTAATCATGAGGCCATCGGGCTGGCCGGGCACCTCAACCTGGGTCGCCTGATCGTCCTGTGGGACGACAACAAGATCACCATTGACGGCGCGGTCGACCTGTCGAGCAGCGAGGATGTGCTGGCGCGCTATGCCGCCACCGGTTGGCATGTCGTGTCTTGCGACGGCCATGACGTTGCTGACGTGCGCCGTGCACTAGTGGAAGCGGTCGCCGATCCGCGCCCGTCGATCGTCGCCTGCGCGACCAAGATCGGCTATGGCGCGCCTAACAAGGCGGGCACATCCGGCGTGCACGGATCCGCGCTGGGCGCGGATGAGGTCGCCGCCGCGCGCGCGTTCCTCGGTTGGGACGCCGAACCCTTCGTCATTCCCGACGATATCGCCGCCGCCTGGAAGGCGATCGGCGCGAAGGGGCGCGATGTGCGCAGCGCTTGGGAGCAACGGCTGGCAGGCCATGCGCAAGGCGACGAATTTTCGCGTCGCATGGCAGGAGAATTGCCGGCCGACTTCTCGCTGGACTCCTATATCGATAGCCTGATCGCCAATCCCCAAAAGGTCGCAACGCGCAAGGCGAGCGAATTGGCGCTGGGCGCGATCAATGAGTTGCTGCCCGAAACGCTGGGTGGTTCGGCCGACCTTACGGGATCGAACAACACCAAAACGAAAACGACCGGGCCGTTGACGCGGGACGATTATGCCGGGCGCTATGTCTATTATGGCATTCGCGAATTCGGCATGGCCTGCGCGATGAACGGTATGGCGCTGCATGGCGGCGTCATTCCTTATGGCGGGACGTTCCTGGTCTTTTCCGACTATATGCGCGCGGGCATTCGCCTGGCGGCGCTTCAGCAGCAACGGGTGATCCATGTGCTCACGCATGATTCGATCGGCCTTGGCGAGGATGGCCCGACCCACCAGCCGATCGAGCATGTCATGTCGCTGCGGATGATCCCGAACCTGGACGTCTATCGCCCGGCGGACATTGTAGAAACGGCGGAATGCTGGGAATTAGCGCTCAAGGACGCGACCGGCCCTTCGGTGCTGGCGCTGACCCGGCAGAACCTGCCGCAGCTTCGCACCGACAAAAGCGAGAACCTGTCCGCCAAGGGCGGCTATCGCCTTGTCGCGGCGACGGCCGAACGCAAGGTCGTGCTGATCGCTACAGGTTCTGAAGTCGAAATCGCTGTCGCCACGGCCAAGGCGCTGGAGGAGCGGGGCATCGGCGCGGACGTCATCTCCATGCCCAGTTGGGCGCATTTCGAGGCGCAGCCGCAGGCCTATAAGGACGATCTGCTGCCGCAGCATGTGCTGCGCGCGTCGATCGAAGCGGGAACGACCTTTGGCTGGGAACGCTATACCGGCATTGCGGGTCTGCGCTTTGGCATCGACAGCTTTGGTGCGTCAGCGCCTGCGCCCGCGCTTTACGACCATTTCGGCCTGACCGCCGCGAAGATCGCGCCGCAGATTGAAGCGGCGCTCAATTCCTAACCGACAACAACACACCAGGAGGCTAGTGCAGTGGCAACGAAGGTAGCAATTAACGGTTTTGGACGTATCGGCCGCCTGGTGGCGCGCGCCATCTTGTCGCGCACGGACCACGACCTGGAACTGGTCAGCATCAACGATCTGGGCGATGCCAACGCCAATGCCCTGTTGTTCAAGCGCGATTCCGTGCATGGCAACTGGGCCGGGGAGGTGAGCGTCGACGGCGATTTTCTGGTCATCGACGGCAAGAAGATCAAGGTGACGGCCGAGCGTGACCCCGCCAACCTGCCTCACACCGAACTGGGTGTGGAGATCGCGCTGGAATGCACCGGAATCTTCACATCCAAGGACAAGGCGAGCGCCCATCTGACCGCCGGCGCCAAGCGCGTGGTCATCTCCGCACCCGGCACCAATGTCGACAAGACGATCGTGTTCGGCGTCAACCATGACCAGCTGTCGGCTGATGACATCGTGATCTCCAACGCGAGCTGCACGACCAATTGCCTGGCACCGCTCGCGAAGGTCTTGAACGATGCCATCGGTATCGAAAAAGGCTTCATGACCACGATCCACAGCTACACCAACGATCAGAACACGCTGGACCAGATCCACAAGGACATGCGTCGCGCCCGCGCCGCCGCTCTGTCGATGATCCCGACCACAACGGGTGCGGCCCGCGCCGTCGGCGAAGTTCTGCCCGAACTCAAGGGCAAGCTGGACGGATCGTCGGTGCGCGTGCCGACCCCCAACGTGTCGGTCGTGGACCTTAAGTTCATCGCCAAGAAGGCGACGACCAAGGAAGAGGTCAATGGCCTGCTCAAGGCCGCGTCTGAATCCGGCCCGCTCAAGGGCGTGCTTGGCTATTCCGACGAGCCTCTGGTGTCGATCGATTATAATGGCGACGCGCGCAGCTCGACCGTCGACAGCCTCGAAACGGCCGTCATCGACGGATCGCTGGTCCGGGTGCTCAGCTGGTATGATAATGAATGGGGTTTTTCGAACCGCATGATCGACACTACCGGTGTCATGGCGAAGTTCCTGTAAGCATCCCTATCGACCCCGCCGGAGCAAATCGGCGGGGTTTTTCTTCGAGCGATATCCCAATAAGATTTTAGGAGCGATCATGGCCAAGCCGTTCAAGACACTCGACGACATGGGAGACATCACCGGCAAGGTGGTGCTGGTGCGCGAGGATCTGAACGTGCCGATGCAGGATGGGTCGGTGACGGATGATACCCGCCTGCGCGCGGCTATGCCCACGGTGCTGGAATTGGCGGATCGCGGCGCGAAGGTATTGATCCTGGCGCATTTCGGCCGTCCCAAGGGGCAGAAAAACCCGGAATTTTCATTGAGCAAGATCACCCGGCCACTAACGCAGGTGTTAGGACGCGAGGTTCAGTTCATTCCCGATTGCCAGGGCGAAGCTGCCGTGGACGGTATCAAGGTGATGCGCAACGGGGATATCGCCATCCTGGAAAATACCCGTTTTCATGCCGGCGAAGAGAAGAATGACCCGGCGCTGGTCGATGCGATCGCCGCGATCGGCGACCTCTATGTCAACGATGCCTTCTCCGCAGCGCACCGCGCCCATGCGTCGACGGAAGGTCTGGCACACAAGCTGCCGGCTTTTGCCGGGCGGTCGATGGAGAAGGAACTGGATGCATTGCAGGCCGCGCTGGGCGAGCCGGTAAAGCCGGTCGCTGCGGTGGTCGGCGGCGCCAAGGTTTCCACCAAGCTGGACGTGCTCAACAATCTGGTCGCCAAGGTAGACCATCTGATCATCGGTGGCGGCATGGCCAACACGTTCCTGTATGCCCGCGGCGTCGATATCGGCAAGTCGTTGTGCGAGAAGGAGTTGAGCGACACCGTCGATATGATTTTCGATCGGGCCGAGGCGGCCGGATGCACGATCCATCTGCCTTATGACGTTGTCGTCGCCAAGGAATTCGCCGCCCACCCGGCGTCATTACGGACCTGCAACGTGCATGAGGTCGCCGAGGATGAGATGATCCTCGACGTCGGCCCTGCGGCGGTCGAGGCGCTGGGCGATGCGCTGAAAAATTGCCGTACGCTGGTATGGAACGGGCCTTTGGGCGCCTTTGAGATCGCCCCCTTCGACGCTGCGACGGTGGCGCTGGCCAAGACTGCCGCTGCGCTGACGAAGGAAGGTCAGTTAACATCCGTAGCAGGTGGCGGTGACACCGTTGCAGCGCTCAACCATGCCGGGGTGGCGGCTGATTTCAGTTTCGTGTCAACGGCGGGCGGCGCTTTCCTTGAATGGATGGAAGGCAAGGACTTGCCTGGCGTCAAGGCGCTGATGGGCTGATATTGAGAAGGCGTCAGCGCGGAGCGCTGGCGCCCCGGTCGAACAGCAGAAAACCAAGGGTAGCGATGCCACCGATGGCGGCGCCTGCCAGGGCGCTGGCCGACCAGCCGCCTGCTTCATAGGTTGCCGACCCAATGACCGAACCAAGCGCGCCGACAACGAACATGACAGTCATATAGGCGGCATTGATCCGTCCGCGCGCTTCGGGATCAATGGAAAAGATCAGCTTCTGCCCAGTGATCTGGCTCAACTGGACGGCCGCGTCGATGAGCACCGCCATGATTGTGAAGCCGATGAGACTGCCAGCCGCGACGGTCCAGTCCGCCAGCAGAAAGCCAACGGACAGGCCGGCGAGGCCGACGAGCGATGTGGGGCGGGTTAGGCGGCGGTCCGCGAGCCAGCCGGCAACAGGCGCCACCAGCGCACCGCCTGCGCCGGCCAGTGCAAAGGCACCTATACCAGCATGGCCGAGGTGAAATTCCCGGATCAATGCCAGTGGCGCTGCGGTCCAGAAAAGATTGAAGGCGGCAAACATCATCGACTGGTAAAAGGCGCGCATCCGCACCACGCGATGCTGCCGCAGTTGGCTGAAGGTCGATGCTAGCGCCTGGCTATAGCGCATAGCGCCCCGTGGGTGTCTTTGCGGGCACAGGAGCAACAAGGCGACGCCGATCAAAGCCATTGCGATCGCGGACAGGATGAAGATCGACCGCCAGCCAAAAGATCCGGCGAGAAAATTGGCTACCGGGCGAGCCAGCATGATGCCAAAGAGCAGGCCGCTCATCACCGTGCCGACGACGCGGCCCTGCCGTTCGGGCGCAGCCAGATGCGAGGCGAGCGGGACCAGAACCTGCGCGCCGGTCGCGCCCACGCC
Source organism: Sphingobium sp. UBA5915 (assembly GCF_002431195.1). Taxonomy (NCBI): domain Bacteria; kingdom Pseudomonadati; phylum Pseudomonadota; class Alphaproteobacteria; order Sphingomonadales; family Sphingobiaceae; genus Sphingobium; species Sphingobium sp. UBA5915. Next base: position 97,981 of record NZ_DJDV01000122.1, read on the forward strand.
GGTCAAGATCGACGCCACAAGGAAGCTGGTCGGTCCTTGCGAGGCTGCGACAGCGAGGCAGGCGATGACGGTGACAATGATTGAGCCAAGTACGATACGGCGGTTTTCGAAAAGGTCGGCGACAGGGACGATCAGGAAAAGGCCGAGGCCATATCCCAATTGAGTAAGCGTCGTGATCAACCCCGCCATAGCTGCGGACATGCCGATTTCCGGTCCGATGACGTCGATCAGCGTCTGGGCATAATAGAGATTGGCGACGATGACACCGCAAGCCAGCGCCATCAGGAGAATGGAGGGTCTGCCGAGGTTGGGATGGGCCAGAGCGGGAACGGTCGTCATCAAAGTCTAATAAGTTCTGAAGTGAAACTGTTCAAGGCTGGCCCACTTCGAAATTGTGCGATGCAGCAATTTATGATGCTGGCCTTTCACGCAGCAGCGGCATCAGAACACGATTAAGATCATCGAGGTCTAAGGCGCCCGATTGGGCGTACCGAAGTACACCGGCGCGATCGATCACGAAACTGGTGGGGACCCCGGTCAGCGGTCCATAAGGTCCCTTGATCCGCCGGGCGGAAGGGATGTTCATGGCCGCGAACAGTTTCTTCAAGCGGGCCAATGGAACGGACCCTTCCGTCGTAATCGCGAAGACATTGAGGCCATGGGGTCGCTGAATGGCATAATAGGTGTCGAGCGTTGGCAATTCCTTGCGGCAGGGAACACACCATGTCGCCCAGAAATTGAGGACCACGACCTGCCCCTTAAGGTCGGAAAGCGACACCTTACGGCCATCGAGGAGCGTGAGTTCAAAATCGGGGGCGGTCATTCCGACGACTGGCCTGGTTTCGGCATGGGCCGATATTGTCAGACACATCAGCGCCACTATGGTCGCGACGACGGCGCGCAGATTATGCATGAATGACGGTCCCCTTCGTGCCCCAATTCCGCGTTAGCAGGGGGCGACCGGGCAGCAAAGAGCGAAAGCGGCGAACATTCTTGCGGTGCGGCATGGCGCTCGCTAACAGCCCAACAGGCAGGACGGAGCATTCGTCCGTGCGGCCCGCGCGCCTTAAGCAGCGGATCGCCCGATTTCGCGCTACCGGAGGGGTGGCGCCATGAGAGAAGGTATGTGCAGATGCTGGATCAGGATATGAAGCAGAAGATCGCCGACGGGAACGGTTTCATCGCAGCGCTCGATCAGAGCGGCGGTTCAACGCCCAAGGCGCTCAAGGGCTATGGGATCGAGGAGGGCGCCTGGTCGAATGATGAGGAGATGTTCGGCCTGATCCATGAAATGCGCAGCCGCATCATCACCGCGCCGGCCTTCAGTGGAGAGAAGGTGCTGGGCGCAATCCTGTTCGAGCGCACCATGGACGGCACAGTCGACGGCAAGCCGACGCCTGCGGCGCTGATCGAGCGCGGCGTGGTTCCCTTCATCAAGATCGACAAGGGCCTGGAAGACGAGGCCAATGGCGTCCAGATGATGAAGCCGATGCCAGAGCTGGATGCGTTGCTCGCGCGCGCCAAGGGACTGGGCGTATTCGGCACCAAGGAGCGTTCAGTCATCAACCTCGCCAACCGCGAGGGCATCGCCGCTGTGGTCGCGCAGCAATTCGATATCGGCCGCCAGGTGCTGGCCGGCGGCCTGATGCCGATCATCGAGCCGGAAGTGAACATCAAATCGCCCGAGCGTGCCGAGGCCGATAAGATCCTGCTGGAGGAAATCCTCAAGAATCTGGATGCCTTGCCGGATGGCGAGCAGGTCATGCTCAAATTGTCGTTGCCTGCGAAGGCTGGTCTGTTCGATCCGCTGGTCGATCACCCCAAGGTTTTGCGCGTCGTTGCCCTGTCCGGCGGCTTCAGCCGCACTGAGGCATGTGCTGAACTGGCGAAGAACCGCGGCATCATCGCAAGCTTCAGCCGTGCGCTGCTGAACGACCTGCGTCATCAGATGAGCGACGCGGAATTCGACGCGGCGCTGGGAGAGGCGATCGACGAAATCCACACCGCGTCAACTGCCAAGCAACCGGTCGCGGCATAAGCCGATGAAGGGCGGCGCCGGGGAGGGTATGGACCCCGCCGGCGCCGCCTTTTTCTATCATCGTGCCGTCGCGCCGATGCTCTGGGTCCTGTTGAGCCTCATGCTGATCGAAACCATGGTGGTGCACCTGCTGGTCGCGTTGTGGAATGCGTGGGCGGCACTCATTCTGTCCATCATGAGTTTGGCCCTCGTCGGCTGGTTCATATTGTTTCTCCGTTCGCTTAAGCGTCATCCGGTGTGTGTCGATGCGCGCGGCCTGACCTGGCCCATAGGATCCATGCGGAGCCTGACGATTCCGTGGCGGCAGGTGGTCGGCGTGCGCGCAGAATGGACACTTGCAGAGCTTCGGGCAGCGGGATTGTTCAATGGGGGGCTGATCGCCCATCCCAATATCGTGGTGGAACTTGATCCGCCGGTTCAAACCAGACGACGATCGATCCGCTTTCTGGCGCATCGGCTGGACGAACCGTCCGATTTCGTCGCTGCATTTTCAGCCTGGAACGTGGCGGCGTCGAGCAGCTTCTCGCCCCAGCTGGACATGAAGGACTGATGTCAGGAGGCCGAAAGCCGGCCATTTGAGACCCGTCAACGCGCGACCTCCAGCATCGGCAGGACCTTTTCCAGGGGCAGCGCCTGCGCGGTCCCGCGATGGCCTTCAACCATATGCGCTTTGAACAGGGCGTTCAGGACGGCTTCCTCGGTCGCTTCGATCGCCGCCTGAAAAATCGGTGATATGCGGTCGTTGGGCAGGTCTTGAACGCTGGCGGCGTCCGTGCGCCTATCGGCGGTTCGCCGCACGGCCTGTGCGGTGGAAAAGGCCAGCGCATAGTCCCCTGACCCGTTGGAGAAGCTGGACCCGGTTCGGGCGATTCCGGCAAAGGCGCGCTCGGCGACCCGGCGCAAATTGCGATCGGACAACGGCGCATCGGTGGCGATGATGATGACGACGGAGCCATCGGCTTTCCTGTCTTCCACCTGTTGCCGATAGTCGTAGCGGCCGAGTTTGACCCCCACTGGAACGCCGGTAATCGTGAGGACACCGCCATAATTGGCCTGAACGAGCACGCCGATGGTCCATCCTCCGAGCGAGGCCGGCAATAAGCGGGAGGCGGTACCGATCCCGGCCTTGAACCCGAAGGCGACGGTGCCCGCGCCAGCACCCACCACGCCTTCCTCCACCTGGCCATCGGCTGCGCTCTCGATGGCACGACGCGCATCGGCAACGGTGACATGGCGGGCGCGAATGTCGTTGAGCAGGCCGTCATTGGTTTCGCCAACCACGGCATTGACGGAGCGGACTTCTTCATTGCCTGGCTGCGCCAGGGTCCATTCGACGGCAGCGGCGCCGGCCTCGGCGACATTTAACGTGTTGGTCAGGAGGATCGGTGTTTCCACTTCACCCAGTTCCACAACCTGTGTCGACCCCATGAACTTGCCGAACGCATTATAGGCGACAAAGCCGGCTGGCACCTTGTCCTGAAAGAGGTTGCCGCCATGCGGGAGAATTGCGGTAACGCCGGTATTCACGTCGCGACTGCGCGGCAATGTCACCTGGCCCACCTTTACGCCTTTGACATCGGTGATGGCGTTGAGCGGGCCGGGTTGCAGAATGCCGACGATGACGCCTGCCTCTCTGGCGCGTGGCCGCATCTCCGCTTGGGCGTGAATCGGTGCGGAAGACAGAAGCAGCAAAAGTGGCAGGGCGCAGCGCATTGAAAAAATCCCCCAAGAAATCCAGCTATGCTATCAGCGGGGCAAGGATCGATCCATAGCCGCCCTTGGCGCGGGCGGCGGAGCAGCTATAAGGCCGCCATGACCGATTTTACCGATGAGGAACTGGCGCTCGACCCGCAGTTCGCCGCCCAGTTCGAGCAAGGCTTTCGCCCAGCTTGCCAGCTTTATCTTATTTCTCCGCCGGCCATCGACGCGGCCTTTGTCGATCGGCTCGCTGCCGCTTTAGACGGGGGTAGGGTCGCCGCCTTCCAATTGCGGTTGAAAGGCATGGATGAGGTTGAGATCGCGCGCGCGGCCGAGCCTTTGCAAAAGCTGTGCGCGGAACGCGACGTCGCCTTCATCATCAACGACAGCGTGGCGCTGGCGCAACGTCTGGGGGCCGATGGCGTGCATTTGGGGCAGGGCGACGGTGACCCCAAAGACGCGCGCAAGCTGCTTGGCCCTAAGGTGCAGATTGGGGTGACCTGCCATGACAGCCGGCACCTGGCCATGGAGGCCGGGGAGGCGGGCGCGGATTATGTCGCCTTTGGCGCCTTTTACCCGACCATGACGAAGGACACGATGCATCGCCCGGAGCCTTCGATCCTGGGATGGTGGACGACATTGTTCGAACTGCCGTGCGTGGCGATCGGCGGGATCACCGCGGACAATGCGGCGCCCCTGGTTGCGGCGGGCGCGGATTTCCTGGCGGTGAGCGGCGCGGTGTGGAACCATCCGGCCGGACCGCGCGCTGGGGTCGCGGCGTTCGCGGACGTCCTGGCGAGCAACCCGCCGCCGCCGCGCGCCTGACGCAAGGAGGCATCATGACCCGGACCGGCATCGTCACGGGCGGCGCGCAAGGCATCGGCAAGGGAATCGTTCAGCATCTGATCGCCGAAGGATGGCGCGTTGCGGCGATCGACAAGGATGGCGAAGCGGTACGCGATCTTGCGGCCGAGATGCCCAATGATCGCCTGCTGTCGCTCGAGGCGGACGTCAGCAATGAGACGGCCGTCGCCAAGGCCTTTAAGGCGATCGGCGACTGGTTGAAGGGTGATACGCCGGCCGGCATCGACTTGCTCGTATCCAACGCCGGGCTGGCCGATCCGGTGAGCGGCCCGATCGAGGATCTGACGCTCAAGAACTGGCATTTGTGGCAGGACAGCCATGTGACGGGCGCGTTCCTGATGACGCGCGCAGCCATACCGCTATTACGCCGACGCAAAGGGAGCATCGTGCTGATGGCATCTACGCGAGCGATCCAGTCGGAACCCCATTGCGAGGCTTATGCGGCGGCCAAGGGCGCGTTGCTGGCGCTCAATCATGCGCTCGCCATCAGCCTGGGACCGGATATTCGCTCCAACGCCATTCTGCCTGGTTGGATCGAGACGGATCCGTGGGCGAAGGCGTCTAAGCGCGCTGCGGCAGAGCATCGCGATATCGACCGGGAGCAGCATCCAGTCGGGCGGGTCGGCGAGCCGGGCGATATTGCAGCGACTGTCGCATTTCTGGCTTCCCCGAGCGCTGCGTTCATCACCGGTCAGCAGATCGCAGTAGATGGCGGCATGACGCGCAAGATGATCTATGCGCACTAGCCACGCGCATCCCTTTTACCGGTAAGACGTTGTTGCTCCACCGGAATGGAGAACATGTCTTGAGAAATCCCGTCTTGCTCGCCGCGTTTTTGTGCAGCGCCTGCAACGTGACCGTCACGGACGCCAATGAAAGCCGGCCGGCCCAGGAGGCAGGCCAGTCGGGCAATGATGCCGCTACTCAGGCGGCCATCAAAAATGCGGCCTATGATTTTGAGATCGTTCAGGAGCAGAATCCCAAACAGCCCAACCGTATCCTGATGGCGCAGGTCGCGCTGGATCGCTGGGGATTTTCGCCCGGCGTGCTCGATGGCAAGGATGGCATGAGCTACAAGGCAGCGTTGCGCGGCTTTCAGGAAGCGCACGACCTGCCGGTGACCGGCCTGTTCGACCAACCCACATCCAATATGCTGCTTGAGGGCGAAGCGCGGCCCACCACCTATCTCGTCAAGATCCCCGAAGATTTTGCGCGTGGGCCGTTTTTTAACATTCCAAGAGGGTTGAACGAGCAGGCCAGCCTGCCGGCACTGACCTATCGCAATCTGATGGAAAAGCTGGCGGAGCGTTTCCATACGACGCCCGACGCGCTGGTGGCGCTCAATTCGCCGACGACGCAGGTCGGCGCCGGTGCGACCATCCGCGTGCCCGCGATCGACAATCAGCCGGTTGCGCAGATCGAGGGTGATGAGCGTGGATGGGGGGAAACTTTGGCAAGCCTGGGTGTCGCCAAGGAGCAGCCGCAAGCCGACCATATCGTCGTAGACAAGTCAGAAGGGCTGCTGAAAGCCTATGATGCCGACAACCGCATGATCGCACAGTTCCCGGTGACCACCGGATCGCAGCATGACCCTTTGCCCATCGGCGAATGGACGATCAAGGGCGTAAGCCGCAATCCGGACTTTCATTATAATCCCGACTTGTTCTGGGACGCGTCGTCCAAGGACGAAAAAGCGGTATTGAAGCCGGGGCCCAATGGGCCGGTCGGCGTCGTGTGGATTGACCTGTCCAAGGATCATTATGGCATTCACGGCACGCCTGAACCGCAGACGATCGGGCGAACCGAGAGCCATGGCTGCATCCGCCTCACCAATTGGGATGCCGCGCGCCTGGCGCAGATGGTGAAGACGGGCGTCAAGGCGAAGTTCCAGGCGTGAACCGTCGGGCGTGGGGCGGTGGGGCTGCTGCGCTCCTGCTCTGTGTTGCGTTCGCGCATTTCTGCGTGCGCATCGTCCCCGCCGAAGCGCCATCACCTTTGCCGTCTCCCCCCGTGCCCCGTTCTTCGCAAACAGCCGCGCGCGGCAAGCTGGTCATTCCGGTCGAGGGAGTGCCGCCATCTGCTTTGGCGGATACATTCACACAGACGCGCGCGGGCGGCGCACGTCCTCACGACGCCATCGATATCATGGCGGCGCGCGGACGGCCGGTTGTCGCTGCCGCCGATGGACGCGTGGAAAAGCTGTTCTGGAGCGGGGAGGGTGGACGCACTCTCTACCAGCGCTCGACCGACGGCAAACGCATATATTATTATGCCCATCTCGACAGCTATGCGCCCGGACTGGGTGAGGGGCAGGCGCTTCAGCGCGGTCAGCCGATCGGCACGGTCGGCAGTACCGGCAATGCTGACGAGTCTGCGCCGCACCTCCATTTCGCCATCCACCTGGTACGGCCGGACGAGCCCTGGTATGGCGGGCAGCCGATCAATCCCTATCCGCTGCTCGTCGGAAGTTGAATATGTTTGATCCGGGCGACATGGCCAGTTGGCGAGCGCCTCTTGCCCTGCCGCCGATCAGCAGGTAAAGGCCCGCGCAGCCTCGCATGAGGCCGGCTCTTTACCCATCCAGACATATAGGCAGGCTCTTCCCATGAAGATCAGCGGCGTCGAGATTCGTCCCGGCAACAACATCGAATATGACGGCAGCCTGTGGCGCGCCGTGAAGATCCAGCACACCCAGCCTGGCAAGGGCGGGGCCTATATGCAGGTGGAACTCAAGAACCTGATCGACGGACGCAAGAATAATGTGCGCTTCCGGTCTGCCGAGACGGTCGAGCGCATCCGGCTCGATACCAAGGATTTCCAGTATCTTTATGCGGAAGGCGACATGCTCGTCTTCATGGACACCGAAACCTATGAGCAGATCAACCTGCCGCAGGATCTGGTCGGTGATGCTTCGGCCTTCCTTCAGGACGGCATGATGGTCATGCTGGAAATGTATGACGAACGGCCGATCAGCGTGCAACTGCCCGAAACGGTTGAAGCGACCGTGGTGGAAGCGGATGCGGTGGTGAAGGGCCAGACGGCGTCGGCCAGCTACAAGCCTGCAATCCTCGACAATGGCGTGCGCGTCATGGTGCCGCCGCATATCGTCACGGGTACCCGCATCGTGGTCGATGTCTATGAACGCGAATATGTGAAGCGGGCCGAGTAATGGGCATGGGGCGCGGCATGATGCTGGCGGGCGCGCTGGCGGCGGGTCTGGTTCCAGCCGCGCTTCACGCGCAGGCTGGGCCGTCCAAGGCGCAGCTTGCCAATGCGGCGTTCGTGCTACGCGTCATGAGCAGCGCGCTCCAGTCCGATGAGGTCGAACAGCCGGTGAAGAACAAGCTGTTCGAATGCCTCTACAGCAATTCGGTGTCGCAGATCAGCGGCGCGGTGGACAAGGTGGTTGCCGCCAATCCCGGCAAGGTCGATCGCAAGGACGCGTCGCAGATGCTGGCGGTGATCGCCGGCGCCTGCGGCTATCGCCCCGCCGCCGCGCCCCAGGCTGCCCCGAAAAAATAACTCAGCGAGCCGCCGGTACGGGCGGCGGAGAAAGAATATGGTATCGCATTCCGGCCTTCTCACCGTCATGGAGCGCGCCGCGCGCAAGGCAGGCTCGAAATTGCGTCGCGACTTCGGCGAGGTCGAGCATTTGCAGGTCAGCCGCAAGGGACCGGCCGATTTCGTGTCCAAGGCCGATGAGCAGGCGGAACGCACATTGGTCGAGGAATTGCAGAAGGCCCGGCCGGACTGGGGCTTCCTGCTGGAAGAAGGCGGTGAAATCGCCGGCGATCCGACCAAGCCCCGCTGGATCATCGACCCGCTCGACGGCACGACTAACTTCCTGCACGGCATCCCCCATTTTGCCATCTCGATCGCTGTCGAAGAACCGCTCTATGGCGGCAACAAGCGCGAAGTGACGACCGGGCTGATCTACCAGCCCGTCACAGATGAAAGCTATTGGGCGGAAAAGAGCCGCGGTGCCTGGCGTCACGACCAGCGGCTGCGCGTGTCGGCGCGACGCGACATGGCCGATTGCGTCATCGCAACCGGCATTCCGTTCATGGGGCATGGCGACATGGCCCAATGGTCGCGCATCTTCGGCGCAGTCGCGCCCTCGGTGGCGGGGCTTCGCCGCTTTGGTGCGGCGTCGCTTGACCTCGCCCATGTCGCATCGGGCCGCTATGACGGCTTTTGGGAGAGCGGCCTGCGGCCCTGGGACGTGGCGGCGGGCATGTTGCTGGTCCGCGAAGCGGGCGGCTTCGTCAGTGATTTTCGTGGCGGCGACCAGATGATGGACCGCCGGGAAGTGATCGCGGGCAATGACGCGATCCATTCCAAATTGCATAAATTGGTTGCTGGCGCGTTGCGATGACCGACAAGGGCCAAGCGCTTCAATGACTTGGCCTTTTTGCGATTCATTCTCATGCCCTTGGCCCCTTGCTTCGCATATGCAGCGGGCCTAAAGCGCGCCCACAACCTTTTCGCCCAGGGGACTCCGTTGGTCGATCTTGCCCAATATCTGCCGATCCTGATTTTTCTCGGGATTGCCTTGCTGCTTTCCGGCACCTTCGTTTTTCTGCCGATGCTGGTCGGCCGCCTCACTGGCGCGCACCAGCCAGACCCGGCAAAGCTCAGCGAATATGAATGCGGCTTCCCCGCGTTCGAAGAGCCGCGCAGCCAGTTTGACGTACGTTTCTATCTGGTCGCCATCCTCTTCATCATCTTCGATCTTGAAGCGGCGTTCCTGTTTCCCTGGGCCGTAAGCCTGGAGCAGATCGGCTGGGCCGGCTGGGCGACAATGATGATCTTCATAGCGGAGCTGGTGCTCGGCCTCGTCTATGCGTGGAAGAAGGGAGCACTCGATTGGGAGTAGAACTTGAGCGGCCCATCCCCGGCACCATGCCGCCGGTGGGCACCCAACCCGACCAGGACTTCTTCAACGCGCTGAATGGCGAAGTCAGCGACAAGGGCTTTCTTGTCACTTCCACCGAGGAGCTGTTCCAGTGGGCCCGCACTGGTTCGCTGTGGTGGATGACCTTTGGCCTGGCCTGCTGCGCGGTCGAGATGATCCACGTCAATATGCCGCGCTATGACATGGAGCGCTTTGGGGCTGCTCCGCGCGCGTCGCCGCGCCAGTCGGACGTGATGATCGTTGCGGGCACGCTCTGCAACAAGATGGCGCCGGCCCTGCGCAAGGTCTATGACCAGATGTCCAACCCGAAATATGTCATTTCGATGGGCAGCTGCGCCAATGGCGGCGGTTATTATCATTACAGCTATTCTGTGGTGCGCGGCTGCGATCGCATCGTGCCGGTCGACATCTATGTCCCCGGCTGCCCGCCGACTGCCGAGGCGCTTCTATATGGTGTGATGCAGTTGCAGCGGAAGATCCGCCGCATCGGGACGATCGAGCGTTAATATGGCCCATTCTGCACCCCGGATCGCGACCATCGACGGCATCGCGGATGAAATCGCCGCCCTGCTGGGTTCGATGCTGGTCGAAACCGTCGATCATGCCGATGAACTGAGCTTCACTGTCGTGCGCGAGGAATTGGCGAACGCCATGGTCACGCTGCGCGACATGGGGCATTATCAGCAGCTGATGGAGATTGCCGGGGTCGATTATCCCGACCGAGCCGAGCGCTTCGAGGTCTGCTATCATTTGCTGAGCGTGACACGGAACCATCGTATCCGCGTGAAGGTGAGCACCGACGAAAATATGCCGGTGCCGACCGTCACACACATCTGGCCGGTCGCCGGCTGGCTGGAACGCGAAGTGTTCGACATGTACGGCGTGGTGTTCGAAGGCAATACGGACCTGCGCCGCATCCTGACCGATTATGGGTTCAGGGGCCATCCGCAGCGCAAGGATTTTCCGCTGACCGGCTATGTCGAGTTGCGCTATTCCGAAGAAGACAAGCGGGTCGTGTACGAACCGGTGCGTCTGGCCCAGGATTTCCGCAGCTTCGACTTCATGAGCCCGTGGGAAGGTGCGCAATATGTGCTGCCGGGGGACGAAAAAGCCGGTCAGGCGCCAGGCGCGCCCACGCCTGCTGCCGCGCCATCGCCGCCGCCTGCCACGCCAAAGGGGGAAGCGAAGGGTGACACGCCCAAGACGACCGAGAGCAAGAGCGATACGGGGGCTGGCGAGCCGGCCAACGCCAAAGCGGCGGCCAAGTCAAAGGATGCACCGGTAAAGCCGGAGGAGCATACCGACGAAGGCGAAGGCGCTGCCAAGCCGGAGGACAAGGCGTAATGGCCGATTATCTGGACGAACTGGACCATCGCACCGACGCGGCCGATCCGGCCTATGGTGATACCGAAATCCAGAATTACACGATCAACTTCGGTCCACAGCATCCCGCTGCGCACGGCGTTCTGCGCCTCGTCATGGAGCTGGAAGGCGAAATCGTCGAGCGTTGCGATCCGCATGTCGGCTTGCTGCACCGCGGCACCGAGAAGCTGATCGAATATAAGACCTATTTGCAGGCGCTGCCCTATTTCGACCGGCTCGACTATTGCTCGCCGCTCGGCATGGAGCATAGCTATGTGCTGGCGGTCGAAAAGCTGCTGAACCTGGAAGTGCCGCTGCGCGCGCAATATCTGCGCGTATTCTTCGCGGAGCTGACGCGGATCTGCAATCATATGCTGAACCTCGGTAGCCACGTGATGGACGTGGGCGCGATGACGCCCAACCTGTGGCTGTTCGAAATCCGCGAGGATTGCCTGAACTTCTTCGAGCGTGCGTCGGGCGCGCGCATGCACTCGGCCTATTTCCGGCCGGGCGGCGTGCATCAGGATGTGCCGCTCAAGCTGCTGACCGACATTGCCGACTGGCTGGACACGCGATTGCCGCGCCTGTTCGAGGATGCGATGAGCCTGGTGGTCGACAACCGCATCTTCAAGCAGCGCAATGTCGACATCGCCGTCGTCTCGAAGGAAGACGCGCTGAAATGGGGCTTTTCCGGCCCGATGATCCGCGGGTCGGGTATCCCGTGGGATATCCGCAAGGCGCAGCCTTATGACGTCTATGACCGGATGGACTTCGACGTTCCGGTCGGCACCAATTTCGACTGCTATGACCGTTTCATGGTGCGCGTCGAGGAAGTCCGCCAGTCCGCGCGGATCATGAAGCAGTGCCTCAACGAGATGCCCGAAGGGCCGGTGGCGAGCTTCGACCGCAAGGTGGTGCCACCCAAGCGCGGCGAGATGAAGCGCTCGATGGAAGCGCTGATCCACCATTTCAAGCTCTATACCGAAGGCTTCCACGTCCCGGCGGGCGAAGTCTATGTCGCGACGGAAAGCCCCAAAGGCGAATTCGGCGTTTATCTGGTCGCGGACGGCAGCAACAAGCCCTATCGCTGCAAGATCCGCCCGACCGCCTTCTCGCATCTGCAGGCGATGGACTTCATGATGAAGGGCCACATGCTCGCCGACACTACCGCTGTACTAGGCGCGATGGATATCGTGTTCGGAGAATGTGACCGCTAATGGCTGACGCACCCCATATCCCCGATGAAGCCGAAACCCGCGCGCGCTGGGGCGCGTTTGCGTGGACGGCAGAGAATGCCGCGCAGGCCGAGAAGGTCATCGCCCGCTATCCCGCCGGCCGCCAGCAGTCCGCCGTGATGCCGCTGCTCGATCTTGCCCAGCGGCAGGTCGGTGCGGAAACGCAGACGCAGGGCTGGCTGCCCGTGCCGGTGATGGAATATATCGCCCGCCAGCTCGATATGCCCTATATGCGCGTCTATGAGGTCGCGACCTTCTACACCATGTACAATCTGGCGCCCGTGGGCCGCTATCATGTGCAGGTGTGCGGCACGACGCCCTGCATGCTGCGCGGTTCGGACGACGTGTTTTCGGCCTGCAAGAACAAGGGTTTGGTAAAGGGATCGACCACGCCCGACGGCCTGTTCACTCTGACCGAGGTCGAGTGCCTTGGCGCGTGCGCCAATGCTCCGATGGTGCAGATCAACGATGATAATTTCGAAGATCTGACCTATGACAGCATGAGCGCGATCCTGGACGATCTGGCCGCCGGCAAGCAGCCCAAGATCGGTCCGCAGATCGACCGCCAGACCAGCTGTCCCGAAGGCGGTCCGACCAGCCTGCCGGAAATGGTCGACGACAATCATGATTATCGCGGCCAGTGGGGGACCACCGCCGCATGAGTGCGCTCGTCTCCATCATCCTGGCGGTCATCGTCTTCATCATCGCGCTCAAGATATTGGGCGCGGTGCTGGGCCTCGTCCTTGGACTGGCGGTGGCCGTGCTCGCCTATTTCGTTGCTGAAAAACTGATCGGAAAGGGCCGATAATGGCCGAAGACACCGCGCCCCCCGCGCCGCCGCCGTTTGTCGGTCCGCTGGCCGACAAGGATCGCATCTTCACCAACGTCTATGGCTTCCAGGATTGGGGCATCGACGCGGCGATGAAGCGCGGCGACTGGGACAATACCAAGGCCCTGCTGGAGATCGGCCAGGACGAAATCATCAACCGCATCAAGGCATCGGGTCTGCGCGGACGCGGCGGTGCGGGCTTCCCGACCGGCATGAAGTGGAGTTTCATGCCCAAGGAAAGCAAGGACGGCCGTCCGAGCTTCCTGGTCATCAACGCCGATGAATCCGAACCGGGTTCATGCAAAGACCGCGAGATCATCCGGCATGATCCGCACAAGCTGATCGAAGGCGCGCTGATCGCCGGTTTCGCGATGCGGGCACGCGCGGCCTATATTTATATTCGCGGCGAGTTTATCTACGAAGCGAAGGTTCTCTTTGCCGCCGTAGAGCAAGCCTATGCCAAGGGGTTCCTAGGCAAGAATGCCTGCGGATCGGGCTATGATTTCGACGTGTTCGTCCATCGCGGCGCTGGCGCCTATATCTGCGGTGAGGAAACTGCGCAGATCGAAAGCCTTGAGGGCAAGAAAGGCCAGCCGCGCCTGAAGCCACCGTTTCCGGCGGGCGCGGGCCTTTATGGTTGCCCGACCACGGTCAACAATGTGGAGTCGATCGCGGTCGGCCCAACGATTTTGCGTCGCTCGCCGGAATGGTTTGCCTCGATCGGACGTCCCAATAATCTGGGCACCAAGCTGTTCCAGATCAGCGGGCATGTGAACAAGCCCTGCGTGGTCGAGGAGGCCATGGGCATCCCGTTCCGCGAGCTGATCGACCGCCATTGCGGCGGCATTCGCGGCGGCTGGGACAATCTGCTGGCGGTGATCCCTGGCGGATCGTCGGTGCCGCTGGTGCCGGCCAAGGAGATTATGGACGCGCCAATGGACTTTGATGGCCTGAAAGGGCTTGGTTCGGGTCTTGGCACTGCGGCAGTTATCGTCATGGACAAATCGACCGACATTGTCCGCGCCATCAGCCGCCTGTCCTATTTCTACAAGCACGAGAGCTGCGGCCAGTGCACGCCGTGCCGCGAAGGCACCGGCTGGATGTGGCGCGTTATGGAGCGGCTGCGCACCGGCGACGCCGACCAGAGCGAAATCGACATGCTGTTCCAGGTGACCAAGCAGGTCGAAGGCCACACCATCTGCGCGCTGGGCGACGCGGCCGCCTGGCCGATCCAGGGCCTGATCCGGCACTTCCGCCCGGAAATCGAGCGTCGGATCGCCGAGCGCGGCGCTCCGGTCATGGAGGCTGCCGAGTGATCGATCAGCCTGTCACCGGCTATAAGACGATACGGGTGTTCGGATGGGGCTTTGCGCTCATCTGGGCGGCCTTCTTCGTCACGCTGGTGTTTGCGCTGGCCGATGCGCCATCTCTCTATGGTGAGCCGATCGTCATTGCGACGCTGGTGGGCATGGCCATGGCGATATACGGGGCATATCTTGCCGGCCTGGCGAAGCGCGTCGGTGTTTACCTGTATATAGCCGGTGCCGGCATTCAGGTCATCAAGGGCTTTTTCCTGTCCCAGACATGGGGTTTTACATGGGGCTATGCCCTGTTTCTTGTCATGTTCGTCGCGGTCGTCGTGCCGAACTGGAATCTATTCCGGGGTCGTCCCAATGCCTAAAGTCAAAGTAGACGGCGTAGAACTCGAAGTGCCGGCAGGCGCCACTGTCCTGCAGGCGTGCGAGTTGGCGGGGAAGGAAATTCCGCGCTTCTGCTATCATGAACGCCTGTCCATCGCCGGCAATTGCCGCATGTGCCTGGTCGAGGTGAAGCCCGGACCGCCCAAGCCCCAGGCTTCGTGCGCGCTGCCTGCTGCCGACAATCAGGAAATCTTCACCCAGACCGAAATGGTGAAGAAGGCGCGCGAGGGGGTGATGGAGTTTCTGCTCATCAACCATCCGCTCGATTGCCCGAT
>NZ_DJDV01000122.1:113144-137958 GCF_002431195.1 Sphingobium sp. UBA5915
CGCTCGATTGCCCGATTTGCGACCAGGGTGGCGAATGCGATTTGCAGGACCAGTCGGTCGCCTATGGCCGGGGCGGCAGCCGCTATGACGAAAACAAGCGTGCCGTCACTGAAAAATATATGGGGCCGATCGTCAAGACGGTCATGACCCGCTGCATCCAATGCACCCGCTGCGTGCGCTTCGCTGAAGAAGTCGCGGGGGTGCCGGAAATCGGCGCCATCTATCGCGGCGAGAATATGCAGATTACCACCTATCTGGAGCATGCCGCCAAAAGCGAGCTTTCGGGTAACGTGGTGGATCTTTGCCCGGTCGGCGCGCTGACATCCAAGCCTTATGCTTTCGAGGCGCGGCCCTGGGAGCTGAAGAAGACGCACGCGATCGATGTCATGGACGCGGTAGGGACCAATATCCGCCTCGACAGCCGCGGGCGTCAAGTGCTGCGCGCGGTGCCGCGCATCAATGATGACGTGAATGAGGAATGGGCATCCGACAAGACCCGGCACAATGTCGACGGGCTGGTGCGCAAGCGGCTCGATAAGCCATTTGTGCGCAAGGACGGCAAGCTGGTCGCCGCGACGTGGGAAGAAGCGTTCCAGGCGATTGCGGCGGTGCAGCATGGCGGCAGCGTCGCGGCGATCGCCGGCGACCTGCTCGACTGCGAGACCATGTTTGCCGGCAAGCTGCTGGTGGAGAAGCTGGGCGGCACGATGCTGGAAGGGCGTCAGACCGGCCTTGCCTATGACGTGTCGAGCCTGTCGTCGGTGGTGTTCAATACCCCGCTGGCCGATCTGGAAACCGCGGACGTCATCCTGCTGGTCGGCACCAATTTGCGCTGGGAAGCGCCTTTGGTAAACACGCGCATCCGCAAGGCGATCAAACGTGGCGCAAAAATATTTGCCGTCGGCCCCGAGGTCGATCTGACGTACAAGGTCGAATGGCTGGGGAATGACGCCTCGCTCCTCGGTAAACTGCCGGAATCCGTGGTTGAAGCCTTTGCCAAGGCTGCGCGTCCGACGATGATCGTCGGTGGCGGGGTGCTGGCGAAGGACGGCGCGCATGGCGACACGCTGGCGTTGGTCGATACGCTGGGCCTGATCAAGGATGGCTGGAACGGCTATAACGTCCTGCACTTTGCGGCTTCACGCATGGGCGGGCTGATGCTGGGCTATGCGATGGACGGCGGCATCAAGGCGATGGCGCAAGCCGCGCCCAAGTTGCTTTTTTCGCTGGGCGCTGATGAGGTCGATTATGCGGCGTTCGATGGCAGCTTCAAAGTCTATATCGGCCATCATGGTGACAAGGGCGCGCATGCGGCGGACGTGATCCTGCCTGGCGCAAGCTATGCCGAAAAGGCTGGCACCTATGTCAATCTGGAAGGTCGGGTGCAGCGGGGTGAAAAGGCCGTGTTCGCACCGGGTGACGCGCGCGAAGACTGGTCGATCCTGCGCGCATTGTCGGATGTGATGGGGGCGACGCTGCCCTTCGACAGCTTCGAACAATTGCGCGCGGAGATGGCCAAGGCTGTGCCGGCGCTGGGGCAGGAAGGGCTGGTCGATTTCGATTGGTCCGTTCCGAGCCTGCCCAGCGGGGCGACCGGGGAGTTGGGTTCGCCGATCAAGGATTTCTACCTCACCAACGCGATTTGCCGCGCCAGCCCGACGATGCAGCAATGCTCGGCCGAGCTGATCCATGGTGAAAGCTTCGCGGAGGCCGCAGAGTGACCGCCTTTTTCCAAAATATGGGCCTGCCGTTCGAAGGCGCGTGGCTGCTCGCCACCGTCATCGGCATATTGCTGATCGCGCTGCCGGTCATGCTGGCGGTGGCGATGATCATCTATGCTGACCGGAAGATTTGGGCGGCAATGGCCCTGCGGCGCGGCCCCAACGTCGTCGGCCCGTTCGGTCTGCTCCAGTCCTTTGCGGATGGTCTCAAGGTCTTCCTGCAGGAAACCATCATTCCGTCGGCGGCGAACAAGACCCTGTTCCTGATTGCGCCGATCATCACCTTCACGGTCGCGCTAATGGCTTGGGCGGTGGTGCCGTTCCAGGTTGGCGTGGTGCTGGCGGACATCAATGTCGGCCTGCTCTATGTCCTCGCCATCTCCTCGCTTGGGGTTTACGGCGTTGTGCTGTCGGGCTGGGCGTCCAACTCCAAATATCCCTTCTACTCGGCGATCCGCGCCAGCGCGCAGATGATCAGCTATGAAGTCTCGATCGGCTTCATCCTGATCTGCGTCGTGCTGTGGGCCGGCAGCTTCAATCTGACGGCGATCGTGGAAAGCCAGAAGGGCTATTATGGGTTTCTGAACGGCAACGGCTTCAACCCGCTGCTCTTCCCCATGGCCATCATGTTCCTGATTTCCGCGATGGCGGAAACGGCGCGTGCGCCCTTCGACCTGACCGAAGCGGAAAGCGAGCTGGTCGCGGGCTATCAGACCGAATATTCGTCGATGGCGTTTGCGCTGTTCTGGCTGGGCGAATATGCCAACGTCATTCTGATGTGTGCGCTCAACGCGGTGCTGTTCTGGGGTGGCTATCTGCCGCCGTTCGATTGGGCGCCGCTTTATTATGTGCCCGGCATCATCTGGCTGTTTGCCAAGATCCTCTTTTTCTTCTTCGTCTTCTCCTGGGTGAAGGCGACGGTGCCCCGCTACCGTTATGACCAGCTGATGCGGCTGGGCTGGAAAATCTTCCTGCCGACCTCGCTGCTGTTCGTGTTCCTGGTTTCGGGCTTCCTCATGCTGACGCGCTATGGAGGCGCACAATGAGCCTCGGTTACTACGTCAAGTCGTTTACCCTCTGGGAGTTCGTGAAGGCGCACGCCCTGACCTTGAAATATTTTTTCAAGCCAAAGGCGACGATCAACTATCCCTATGAGAAGAACCCGATTTCGCCGCGGTTCCGGGGCGAGCATGCGTTGCGTCGTTACCCCAACGGCGAAGAACGGTGCATCGCGTGCAAGCTGTGCGAAGCGGTCTGCCCGGCGCAGGCCATCACGATCGAGGCGCAGCCGCGCGACGATGGCAGCCGCCGCACGACGCGGTATGACATCGACATGACCAAGTGCATCTATTGCGGCTTCTGTCAGGAAGCGTGCCCGGTGGACGCAGTCGTGGAAGGTCCGAACTTCGAATTCGCGACCGAAACCCGCGAGGAGCTGATCTACGACAAGGCCAAGCTTCTTGAAAATGGTGACAAGTGGGAACGCGCGATCGCCGCGAACCTTGCCGCCGATGCACCCTATCGTTAAGCCGCGCGCCAAGGGGAATATGATCCTGTGATTCACGTTGTCGCCTTCTATCTGTTCGCCACGATTGTGGTGTGCAGCGGCGCGCTGACGATCCTGTCGCGCAACCCGGTCCATTCGGTCCTATGGCTGATTCTGGCCTTCTTCAACGCCGCTGGCCTGATGATCTTGCTGGGCGCGGAATTTATCGCGATGCTGCTGGTCATCGTCTATGTCGGCGCCGTCGCGGTGTTGTTCCTGTTCGTCGTCATGATGCTGGACATTGATTTTGCCGAATTGCGCGCAGGCTTCGTGAGCTATCTGCCGTTCGGCCTGCTGGTCGCGCTGGTGCTGTTGGCAGAAATCGTCCTCGGCATTGGCTTGTGGAGCGTCGGTCCGATCGAGCTGGCGCAGCGCGCCGGCCCGGTTAATCCGGAGCTCAGCAATATCCAGGCGATCGGCGCGCTTCTCTATACGCGCTACATCTTCCTGTTCGAAGCGGCGGGCATCGTCCTACTGGTGGCTATGATCGGCGCTATCGTCCTGACACACCGTGCACGTGGCGGGGTTCGCCCGCAGAATATCGCGCGTCAGAACCAGCGCCGGCCGCAAGATGCCGTGCGCAACGTCAATCAGCCCGTGGGGCAGGGGGTGGAGCTGTGATCGGCCTGCAACATTATCTGGTGGTCAGCGCCATCCTGTTCGTGATGGGGGTGCTGGGCATCTTCATCAACCGCAAGAATGTCATCATCATCCTGATGGCGATCGAGCTGATCCTGCTGAGCGTGAACATCAACCTTGTCGCGTTCAGCGCCTTCCTCGGCGATCTGGTCGGGCAAGTGTTCAGCATGTTCGTGCTGACCGTCGCGGCGGGTGAGGCGGCCATCGGCCTTGCCATCCTCGTCATCTACTTTCGCGGTCGCGGCACCATTGCCGTCGATGACATCAACCAGATGAAGGGCTGAGCCGTTTCATGATCCAGCTTATCGTCCTTCTCCCGCTGCTGGCGGCTGCCATCGCTGGCCTTGGAAACAAGGCGCTTGGCAAGCTGCCGGCCAAGATCGTCACGACTGGCGCGCTGTTCATCGCCTGCGCAATGAGCTGGATGATCTTCGTCCCGTTCGTCGCCGGTCATGCAGAGGCGACCGTTACGCCTCTCTTTACCTGGATCGAAAGCGGCAGCTTCGATGCCCAGTGGGCGCTGCGCGTAGACACGATGACAGCGGTCATGTTGGTGGTGATCACCAGCGTATCCAGTCTCGTCCACCTCTACAGCTGGGGCTATATGGACGAAGAGCCGGATCAGCCGCGCTTCTTCGCCTATCTCTCGCTCTTCACCTTCGCGATGCTGATGCTCGTGACCGCGAACAATCTGCTCCAGATGTTCTTCGGCTGGGAAGGCGTAGGTCTGGCGTCTTATCTTCTCATCGGTTTCTGGTTCCGTAAGCCCAGCGCCAATGCCGCTGCGATTAAAGCCTTCGTCGTCAATCGCGTTGGCGATCTTGGCTTCATGATGGGCATTTTCGGCACCTATCTGGTGTTCAACACGATTTCGATCCCGGAAATCCTTGAGGCTGCGCCGTCAATGGCAGGCTCGACCATCGGGTTCCTGGGCTATCGTTTCGATACCATGACCGTGCTTTGCCTGCTGCTGTTCGTCGGCGCGATGGGCAAGTCGGCGCAGCTCGGCCTGCATACCTGGTTGCCCGACGCGATGGAAGGCCCGACCCCTGTGTCGGCCCTGATCCATGCCGCGACGATGGTGACGGCCGGCGTGTTCATGGTGTGCCGCCTGTCACCGATGTTCGAAACCTCGCCCACAGCGCTTGGCTTCGTAACCTTCGTCGGCGCTGCCACCTGCCTGTTCGCGGCGACGGTGGGCACCGTGCAGACGGACATCAAGCGCGTCATCGCCTATTCGACCTGTTCGCAGCTGGGCTATATGTTCTTCGCGGCGGGCGTCGGCGCCTATGGCGCGGCGATGTTCCATCTCTTCACGCATGCCTTTTTCAAGGCGCTGCTCTTTCTTGGCGCAGGATCGGTCATCCATGCGATGCATCATGAGCAGGACATGCGCTATTATGGCGGCCTGCGCAAAAGCATCCCAATCACCTTCTGGACAATGACACTCGGCACGCTGGCGATCACCGGCGTCGGCATTCCGCTCGTTGGCGTTGGCTTTGCCGGCTTCTATTCGAAGGATGGCATCCTTGAAGCCGCGTTCGCGGCTGGCGGGGCTGGCGTGGGGGCCTATTATGTCGGCGTGTTCGCTGCATTGCTGACCAGCTTCTACAGCTGGCGCCTGGTGTTCCTGACCTTTTTCGGCAAGCCGCGCTGGGCAGCGTCAGAGCATATCCAGCATGCGCTTCATGATGCCCATGGCCATGACGATCATGACACGCATGGCCATGGAGCAGAGCATGACAATGCGCCTGCGCAGGAAGATGCAGGCGATGAGCCGCATGCGCACGGTACCGCCACGCATGCTTTGCCTGCGGGCACGGGTGGCTATCATCCGCACGAAAGCGGCCTGGTCATGCTGATCCCGTTGGTCGTGCTGAGCCTGGGCGCGGTTTTTGCCGGCTTCGTCTTCCACGACCAGTTCATCGGCGCGGAAGGCGGAATGGAGTTCTGGAACGGGGCGCTCGCCTTCAACAGCCATCTGATGCACGCTGCCCATGAAGTGCCGACCTGGGTGAAGTTCGGCCCGTTCACGGTGATGGCCATCGGGCTGCTGATCGCCTGGCTTGCCTACATCAAGAACACCGATTGGCCGCAGCGCTTCGTGTCGACCTTCGGTGCGCTTTACCAGTTCCTCCTCAATAAATGGTATTTTGACGAGCTGTATCACTTCCTGTTCGTCAGGCCCGCCTTCGCCATCGGCCGCTTCTTCTGGAAGTTCGGGGATGTCGGTTTCATCGACCGCTTTGGCCCCAACGGGCTTGCCGCACTGGTCGTGCAGGGCAACAAAATCACGCGTCGGATTCAGTCCGGCTACCTTTACACCTACGCGCTGGTGATGCTGATTGGCCTCGCCGCAGCCGCAACCTGGGCGATGACACGATAATGGACGGCTTCCCCATCCTTTCCCTGATGATGGCAGTGCCGATGGCGGGGGCCATCGCCTGTCTCTTTGCGGGCGCCAATAGCGCACGCTGGATAGCGCTGATCGCTACGCTGGTCGATCTGGTGCTCGGCATCGCGCTCTGGGCGAATTTCGATCAGGCTGGAACGGCAGCGCAGTGGCAATTTCAGGAATATGCGCCGATTTTCGGGCGCTTTGCCTGGGCGCTCGGCATTGACGGCATCGCGCTGATGCTGATCGTCCTGACCGTCTTCCTGATGCCAATTTGCATCGGCGCAAGCTGGCAGGCCATCCAGAAACGTGTCGGCGAATATATGGCGGCGTTCCTGTTCATGGAGGTGCTGATGATCGGCGTCTTCACGGCACAGGACATCTACCTCTTTTACGTCATGTTCGAAGCCGGCCTCATCCCGATGTACCTTATCATCGGTATCTGGGGGGGCGCGGACCGCATTTATGCGAGCTATAAATTCTTCCTATACACGCTCCTCGGCTCGGTCCTCATGCTGATAGCGATGATGTGGATGGTGCATGAAGCGGGCACGACCGAAATTCCCGCGTTGATGGCCTATAATTTTGCGCCAGAGGCGCAGACCTGGCTGTTCCTGGCCTTCTTCGCCAGCTTTGCGGTCAAGATGCCGATGTGGCCCGTCCACACCTGGCTGCCTGACGCCCACGTTCAGGCACCCACCGCAGGGTCGGTGATCCTGGCGGGTGTGCTGCTGAAAATGGGGGGCTATGGCTTCATCCGTTTCTCGTTGCCGATGTTCCCGGAAGCCTCGGCACAGCTCGCCTGGCTGATTTGGGGCCTGTCGATGGTCGCGGTGGTCTACACCAGCCTGGTTGCGCTGGTTCAGAGTGATATGAAGAAGCTGATCGCCTATTCCTCGGTTGCGCATATGGCGATCGTCACGGTCGGGCTGTTCGCCTTCAATCAGGCCGGGATCGAAGGTGCGATGATGGTCATGCTGGGCCATGGCCTGGTGTCGGGCGCGCTGTTCCTGTGTGTCGGCGTGATTTACGATCGCCTGCACACGCGAGAGATCAACCGATATGGTGGCCTCAGCATCAACATGCCCAAATATGCAGTGTTGTTCCTTCTGTTCACCATGGCGTCGGTCGGCTTGCCCGGCACATCCAACTTCGTTGGCGAATTTTTGTCGCTGATGGGAATTTACCAGGCATCCAGCTGGGTGGCGCTGGTTTGCACCACGGGTATCATTTTGGGCGCGGCCTACATGCTCTATTTGTATCGGCGGATCGCTTATGGCGAACAGGTCAATGCTGATGCAGCAGCCATGCCTGACCTGTCCGTGCGCGAAATTGCCCTGCTGGCGCCAATCGCGGCGGCGGTGCTGTGGATGGGCGTCTATCCCGAAAGTTTCCTCGCTCCGATGCGGTCCGATATTCGCGCGCTCGAAGCGCGCCTCGCTCCTGCGGCACCCGCAGGTGATTCCCATATCAAGATGGGCGCGGCGAAGCCGGCTGGCGGCGCCACCCATGAAGAAGCAAGCGCGCACGGGGAGGCGCACTGATGATTGAATCCGCTTCCCTTCTGGCGGTCGCGCCGGAACTGGTCCTGACCGTCGGTGGTCTCGCTCTGATGCTGGTTGCCGCCTGGGGCGGCGAAGCGAGCAGCCGCGTCGTCAACTGGCTGGCCGTCCTGACACTGGTGCTGGCTGGCGTTGCCTTGTCGACCTCGCTCGCCAATGGCCCTGTTGCCTTCGATGGGTTGGTGCGGGCAGACGCCTTCTCGGCGTTTGCCAAGGGCATGATCTACGCCGCCGCTGCTGCCGCCATTCTTCTCGCCCCCCGCTATTTCCAGACGGACGGCAGAGAACGGCCCGAATATCCGGTGCTTATCCTGTTCAGCGCCATCGGCATGGGGATGATGGTGTCGGCAGGCGACCTGTTGACCCTTTATGTCGGCCTCGAAATGCAGAGCCTTGCAGCCTATGTGCTGGCAAGCTTCATGCGCCAGGACGCACGATCGTCCGAAGCGGGCCTCAAATATTTCGTGCTGGGGTCGCTGGCGAGCGGCATCCTGCTCTACGGGTCGGCGCTGCTGTACGGTTTCACCGGCACGACGGCGTTTGACGGCATTGCGGTGGCCATGGGTGACGGCGTATCAAATGGCGAGCTGTTCGGCATGGTGTTCCTGCTGGCGGGCTTGGCTTTCAAGATGAGCGCGGTGCCGTTCCATATGTGGACCCCCGACGTCTATGAGGGCGCCCCAACCCCTGTGACGACTTTCTTCGGCAGCGCTCCCAAAGTCGCGGCTATGGCGCTTGCGGTTCGGGTTGCTATCGAAGCGCTCGGTCCTGCGGGGCTGGACTGGCAGCAGATCGTGATTTTCGTCGCGCTGGCGTCCATCATCCTGGGTGCGGTCGCGGCTATTGGTCAGACCAATATTAAGCGTCTGATGGCCTATTCGTCGATCAACAATGTCGGCTTCGCGCTGATCGGGCTTGCCGCGGGCACGCCTGCTGGTGTCGCCGCAACCATGAGTTACATGGCCATCTATGTCGTCATGACGATCGGCGCTTTCGCCTGCATCCTGCAAATGCGGGACGCAGATGGCCGCCCGGTCGAAAGCATCGCCAGCCTTGCCGGACTGTCGCAGTCGCGCAAGGGTCTGGCCGCGGCCTTCGCGATCTTCATGTTCTCGATGGCCGGCATCCCGCCGCTCTTTGGCTTCTGGGCGAAGTTCCTGGTGTTCGATGCCGCGGTCGCTGCGGATCTGACTGCGCTTGCCGCCTTCGGCATCGCCGCCTCGGTGATCGGTGCTTTCTATTATCTCAAGATCATCAAGACGATCTATTTTGATGAGCCGGCCGCAGCCTATGAAGCCAAGGGCGGGATGGTCGAAAATGTCATCCTCACCGCCTGTGCGGTGGTCATCGTCTTTGGGTATCTGCTAAACCCGGCACTCGACGCGGTCAGCGCGGCTGCTGCCGCGTCACTCTTCTGACACTGATCCGCTTCGTAGCCGAAACCGGCTCCACCAATGCCGACATGCTGGCATTGGCGGAGCAGGGCGCGCCCGAGGGCAGTTGGCTCCGCGCCGGCAGGCAGACCGGCGGTCGCGGGCGGATGGGTCGACATTGGGAAAGCCCGGCAGGCAACCTTCATTCTTCCACATTGGTCAGGGTGCGGGCTAGTGATCCGCCCGCGCATACATTGGCGCTCGTCGCCGCCAATGCAGTTCACGCGCTGATTGCGCCCCTGTGCGTCGGCAATGCCCGGATCAAATGGCCCAACGACATATTGGTCGACGGCGCAAAAATCGCCGGTATCCTGCTGGAGCGGGCGGGCGACGCCGTCATTGCCGGCATCGGCGTCAACGTGACCGGTCATCCCGAAGATCTGGATCGGCCCGTCACCAGTTTGAAAGCGCAAGGCGCCATCGAAGCCGATGCCGGCGCGTTGCTGGAACGCCTCGCTGCGTTGTTTTCCCATTGGCTTGCCGTATGGCGCGCGCAGGGGTGGGAGCCGGTCCGGGCACACTGGCTGCTCAACGCCCATCCACGAGGGACCGCCATGCGCGTGCTCCAGCCGGATGGCGAGCAGGTGGAAGGGGCCTTCGACACGCTGGATCAACAGGGCATGTTGATCCTTCGCTTGGCGGATGGCCAGAGGCGTGCCATTCACGCGGGCGACATCATCCTCAACTGAAGGGTCGGATCATGCTTCTCGCGATCGACGCGGGTAATACCAATGTCGTTTTCGCCTTGCTGGAAGCAGGGACCATCCGCGCGCGGTGGCGGATTGCGACTGACCCACGCCGCACGGCCGATGAATATGCCGTATGGCTGAACCAGCTTTTGATGCTGGAAGGCTTCACCATTGCTGATGTCAGCGCAGTGATTATCGCCACCGTGGTGCCGCGGGCGTTGCACAATCTGCAAGTGCTGGCGGACAAATATTTCAAGACATCGGCGCTGCTTGCCGGTCAAGGCGCGGTGCAATGGGGTATCCCTCTGGACGTGGCGGAGCCAGCATCCGTCGGAGCGGACCGGGTTGTAAACGCCATTGCCGCCCACCATCTTTATCCCGAGGATTTGATCGTTATCGATTTCGGCACTGCCACCACGTTTGACGTCGTTGATTATACCGGCGCCTATAAGGGCGGCATTATTGCGCCTGGCATCAACCTGTCGCTCGATGCGCTGGTCGCCGCAGCAGCCAAGCTGCCCAAGATCGCCATTGCGCCGCCCGAAAGCCGGTCAGTGATCGGCCGCACCACCGAAGCGCAGATGCATATCGGCGTTTTCTGGGGTTATGTGGCGATGATGGAAGGGCTGGTCGCGCGCATTCGCGCGGAAATCGGCCGGCCTGCCAAAGTGATTTCAACCGGGGGCCTTGCCGTCCTCTTTAACGACAATAGCGATATTTTCGATGCGATCGCGCCGGACCTGACAATTCAGGGCTTGGCGCTGTTGTACGAGCGGAGTTTGAATAGAGAATGACACCTGGAAATGAGCTGCTCTTCCTGGCCCTTGGCGGGTCGGGCGAGATCGGCATGAACGTGAATCTATATGGCTGCCAAGGCAAATGGGTGATGGTCGATCTTGGCCTCACTTTCGCTGACCCGGCCTATCCGGGCGTGGAACTGATCCTGCCGGACCTGAGCTTTATCGAGGACCGACGCGACGACCTCCTCGGCATCGTGCTTACCCATGGGCATGAGGATCATATCGGCGCGATCCCTTATCTGGCCGCGGACCTTGGTGTGCCGCTCTACGCGACGCCCTTCACGGCCGGCCTCATCCGGTTGAAGCTTGAGGAAGAGGGCCTGACCAACGATGTCGAACTCAACGTCATCGAGAATGAGGGAAGCTTCGCTCTTGGTCCCTTCGGATTTCGTTATGTCCCGCTGGCGCACTCCATTCCAGAGGGCAATGCGGTACTGATCGACACGCCATATGGGCGCATATTCCACACCGGAGACTGGAAGTTGGATGAACGCCCGCTTCTGGGCCAACCGTCCACGCCCGAAGAATTGTCGGCGATCGGTGATGAAGGGGTATTGGCGCTGGTGTGCGATAGCACCAATGTGTTCAATGCAGAGGCGAGCGGATCCGAAGGCGATGTGCGCGAAGGCCTGATGCAGACCGTCGCCAGCGCAAAGGGGCGCGTGCTGGTGACGACCTTCGCCTCCAATGCTGCTCGTTTGCAGACTTTGGGCGAAGTCGCCAACGCGACGGGGCGCAAATTGTGCGTCGCCGGCCGTTCGCTAGACCGGATCATTGGGACCGCGAAGGCCGCGGGCTATCTCAAGGATTTTCCGCCGACGGTCGATTGGGACGACGTGATGGCCTTGCCGCGCAGCGAGGTAATGATCATCGCGACAGGCGGGCAGGGGGAGGCCCGCGCGGCGCTGTCACGCATTGCCTTCAACAGCCATCCGATCAAACTGGCCGAAGGCGACATGGTTGTCTTTTCCTCCAAGCAGATACCCGGAAACGAGATTGCGATCGGGCGCATTCAGAATGCACTGGCTACGGCTGGCGTGTTGATGATCACCGATCGCCAGGCCGAGGTTCATGTGTCCGGCCATCCCGGCCGACCGGAACTGGAAGCTATGTATCGCTGGATCCGGCCGGACATTCTCCTGCCGGTGCATGGTGAGCGCCGGCATATGGCGGAACAGGCGCGGCTGGGGTTGGCAAATGGTATTCGCCATGCACCGGTTCAATCCAATGGCGATTTGCTGCGGCTGGCTCCCGGGGCGCCGGAAATCATTGGCCGTCAGGAAACCGGGCGATTGGTCTTGGATGGCGACGTCATCCTGCCGGCGGATGGGACGACAATCAACGAGCGTCGCAAGCTGGGTCTTCACGGTCAGATCAGCGTCGCTGTCGCCATTGATCGCAAGGGGAAGCTGATCGGGAGCCCGGCGTTGCGCACGCAGGGTGTGCCGGTCGAAGAGGATAAGGCGGCTTTCCTGGAAGAGGCTGCGCAAGAGGTCGGATCGGTTATCGCCAAGGGCTCACAGGAGGACGAGGCCCTGAGAGAGCGCGTCCGTCTGGCCGTTCGACGCACGGCGACGCGCTGGACAGGCAAAAAGCCTTTGGTGGACGTGCTCCTCATTCGCGCCTAATCAGGCCACATGAACTGGTACGCGATTTTCGCCATTTATTTTTTGATGTGGGTCATATGCGCCTTCGTCATGCTGCCTTTCGGACTGCGCACACCCGACGAAACGGGTGAGGCGCTGCTCCGGGGGCAGGCGGACAGTGCGCCCAGCAATTTCCGCCCAGGAATAGTGGTGCTCCGCGCCACGATCTTATCGGCCTTTTTATTCGGTCTTTATTATCTGAATTATACCCAAGGTTGGGTCACGATCGACATGGTTCCGGGGTACCGCTCCGCCTCATCGTAGCGGGTGGCCGCAGCGGCTGAGGCGGGGGAAGGCAACAGATCCGTCGCAAGGGGCAGCGCCCTATAGTCGAGATCGACGCCAAATGGCGTCTGCCTGTGGCACGATATCTTTCAGACAACAGGCTCTGCGAAGGCGGGGCAGTATCTTCGTGGCGACACGTTCGCTCATGCGCTTTGGTTCGAGCCATAGCGACGGTAATGTCGTCAATGGCGGCCTCAGCGCGATAACCGATGCTATTGCCGGAGCCGCTCTATCGCCTGCGCAAGGGCGACGTAGAGTTTGCCCATGTCCGATGACAGGATCGCAACGCCCAGCGCGTTGCCATCGCGCGAGGACAGGATCACGCGCAACATGGCTTCGAAGTCATGGATATAGCGGTTCACATGATCGCGAAATTCCGCATCGTCGTCATAATGCAGGGCTATCTTACGCGATTCCCCGGCATCAAGCAGTTTGACGGCGCGACGGGTGAATACGCCACGGTCGCCCTTGAGATAGGCCGACCAAGCGGAATCGGTGACATCGTTCGACAATATCTTGGCGACATCGATCGCGGTGCTGTTGAGCGATTCGATCAGCAAGGCCGAACGGCGGGCGAAGTGATCGCGATCGCGTTCTTCCGTCGCATGTCTGGCTTCTTCGATGCGCTGATCGATGCTGGCACTGGTGTCTGCAATCGTCAGGAGCTGGCGGGTCAGCCGTTCCGATGCCTGTTGTGCAGCCTTCACCGCTTCATCGGCGACCTGAGCTATCTGGGCGATCTGGGCGGTCACCTTCTCGCTGATGACGCCTTCAACGGCCTGCTCGCTGGCATCTGCCAATTGTTTGGCGGCATCCGGAATGGCCCGTCCAAGCGCCTGACGGGCCCGCTCGGCCGCTTGTTCAGCGGTGTCCTTGACGCGCAGAAGCGCTGTCACGAGGAGGGGGCCTGCGCCTTCGGTAATGCGGCTTGCATCCTGATGTGCCGCATCCAGCGCCGCGCGCAACCGGTCTATAAGGTCACGATTGGCTTCCAACCCACCCTGTGTGCTTTCAAGCCATTCGGTAAGTCGCGCACCCTGACCACGCAACAAGGCTTCAGCCTCCTCGGCACGACCGACCAGGGCTTGGGAAATGGCCTCCAATCGTTCCATCTCCGGCGCGGTGTCGCTCAGCAGACTGCGGCTCTGCTCCACCCTGCTGTCGAACCGGTCCAGCGCGGCGGGATAAGTTTCGTCCAGTTCGCGAACGCTCGCGTCGAGCGCAACCATCAGCGTCTCTGCGTTGCCGATCAGCCGGTCCGCAGTCGCGCCGCCAGCATTCAGCGCCTCATCGATTCGTCGGGTTTCCGCCGTCAGTCGTTCCAGCGCCCCGGTCAGCCTCTGGTTCCTGGCCATTGCTGACTGTTCCAGAGCCTCGAACCGCGTTTCCGCCGCACTCGCGCTGTCCTGCAATTCGACATGAAGGCTGGTGAGCAGAGTGCGCTGCCCTTCAACCATGTTGTTAATCTGATGCAGACGGCCTTCAACATCACCGATCGCGTCGGTCAGACCCGCCACGGTTTCGTTGCCGATCATGTCCAGATGGGTGCGCGAACGGAAAATGAGATCGGTGAGCGCGTCCGACTGGAAGCTCAGCCTGCCATCAGTGAGTGCCAGCGCCTCCTGCGCCTGATCGAGCGCCGCGCCTAGCCGGCCCCGCAAATCCTGCTCGATATGATCCATGTTGCGGGCCAACGCGGTGAGCGCCTGTTCGCTGCTGGCGTCGATGCCTGTCTGCACGGCCGCCACCAGCGCCGTTAGCGAATCGGCGCGCCGGGTCAGACTCTCGTCGATCGTCGAGAGCGTCTGTCGTGTCCTTTGCGCCACTGCGTTCAAGCGCTCGTCGATTACCGCTTGGGTTGTTTCCAGATCATCCATCAGAGTGGTGCGAACCTGTTCGCTGGTGCGGGCGAGCCCGTCCTGCGCGCCTTCGATTAGCTGCGAGAGCGCCGCACACTGGTCTTCCAGCTGCGCCCGGCTGTGGTCCATCGCCAGACGCGCACCCGTGGCGGTTGCCTCGATCCGATTTGCGGCGATGTCCGCCATGCCCGACACTTCGTCGCTGGATGCGCGGGTGGCTTCCTGCAACTGGCTTAGCTGGCTGGTCAGGCTCTTGGTGGCGGCCAGCATGCGCGCGCGCGTGTCGTCAGACAATTCGGTGAGCCCATGTAGCCGCGTTTCCAGCGTATCGATTCGCTCGCCCAGGGCGTGACCATTGTCCATGATCTGCGCGGCGATGCGCGCGCTACGCTCCTCAAGGGTCGGGATGGATGCGATCAGCGCCTCCATCCGATTGAGAAGGGCTGCGCCGGCGTGCTCGGCTGCCTCGGCGCGATCTGCTGTCACTTGCGCACGGCTTGCAATCAGCTCAGCCGACGCTTCCATATTGCTGCTCGCAGCGGCACCATAGCTGTCGAGCAGTTCGGCCTGATCCTGCATCGTCCGGCGCGCCGATTCCAGCTGGGTCACAATATGACCAAGGCGCAATTCCAGCAGATCGGCTTCTGCGCGCATTGCGCGCGCCGTATCGCGATAGCGCCGCGATTCCGTCCTGCTGTTCCTCATGACCAACATATAGACAACGCACAACAGGATGAGCGGCACGGCCATGGTGGCAACCGCTTGGCTCCACCCAGCCGGGCCGGCGCGCAACTGGCCAGAGACCATCACGCTCCAGCCCGCAAAAACAATCCAAGCCAGCGCCAGAATGGCAAGCGCGGCCGTGACCGGGCGCGTCCATTTAGCGTCCCGATCATTGGTCGCTGGCACCTCGTCAATGTCCATGACGGCCTGTTTCAACAACAAGATGTCATCGGATTGCGCCTGTGATTCCGTCGCGATCGGTTCATCGCGCCAAAAATCGACGATTGTGCTGCCCCCTGTCATTTCACCACCTTAACAGCTTTTACGCGCGGGCAAATGCCCCGTTACCAAAACTTAACGCAAGCCAGATAGCGTTGGTCGCCATGTCCTATGATCCTGGCGCTCTCGATGCGGCATTGGCCGCCGCCGTTGGCGACGATACCGCGCTTATCGCGGATTTGCGTGTCGCGTTCCTGGAAAGCGCCAGCCGCCAGATAGATTTGCTGGGCAGGGCGCGTTGCGATGCCAACTGGCATCTGGCTGCCTGGCGGCTGAAAGGCCTGGCGGCAAGCTTTGGCCTCACATCCCTGATGGCGCTGGCGGAAGAAGCGGCACAGTCGGCCCCCGGCGATCCGAAAATCCTGCGTCGGCTTCAGGCGACGCTCGATACCTTGGCTCGCGACTGATACCGGGCTTGCGTCCGTTGCTTGCGCTTGCGAAAAGGTAGTCAGTCAAGAACGGGTCGTCGTCATTACATCATGAGTTTCGCCGCAATTTTGAGCGCCAGTCGCGCACCCGCCGATTCGTCGGGGGGCCTGCGCGCCTGTCTGCATTTCGCGGGGCAGACCCTGGTCGAATATCAGGCGCGTCAGGCCGTGCGTGCTGGGGCGGACCGGATTTTCGTAATGGTCAGCGTTATCACGCCTGCCCTGTCGCAGGCGGTCGATCGTTTGAGTGCGGACGGGATCGCTGTCGCGCTGGTCCGGGATATGGTGTCGATGGTGCGTGACGCGCCGCGCGATGCCGACGTCTTGCTGATCGCGGACGGCGCGATCGTCAGCCAAGCGCATGTCGATCATCTGGGTTCGGCGATGGGCGATACATTGCTGGTCGCCGACGATTCCCGCGCAAGCGCCCCATTGGAAAGGATCGACGCCGGTCAGCGCTGGGCCGGCTTGGCGCGCATAAGTCCTGCCCTTTTGTTCG
Source organism: Sphingobium sp. UBA5915 (assembly GCF_002431195.1). Taxonomy (NCBI): domain Bacteria; kingdom Pseudomonadati; phylum Pseudomonadota; class Alphaproteobacteria; order Sphingomonadales; family Sphingobiaceae; genus Sphingobium; species Sphingobium sp. UBA5915. The sequence continues at coordinate 129,649 of NZ_DJDV01000122.1, forward strand.
GAACGCTCGACATGATCGGCGACTGGGACCTGGCGTTGACGCTGGTCCGGAGCGCGGTTCAGAAGGGAGCGCGTAGGATCACCGTGCCAGAGGCTGACCTGCTCGAAGGCAGGGCGGCCATGGTCGAAAGCCAGCAACAAGCCGATCTTGTCGCGCAGGCCATAACCTCTGCAGGGGCCGATCGCGCCTATGACAGGGGCGGCCTGGAACATTATGTTCTTGCGCCGTTGGCACGATCCATCGGCGGAGCCCTGATGCGGCTGCAAGTGCCCGCCTTTCAGGTGCGTATCGGCGCGATGGCGCTCGCGGCAATCGCTCTTGTTCCCATTGAGCTATCCTGGGTTCTGCCGGGTTTTTGCCTGATGCTGGTTGCCATCCTGCTGTGCGATTCCGCCGATCGTCTGGACGAACTGGCATTGCGCCCGCCCCCGCGAGGATGGACTGCCTTCGTCGCGCCTGCCTTGGCCCTCATCGGTATCGCTCTCGCTGGCGAAAGTGCGGTCGCATTTGATCTAGCCATGTTGGTGCTGCTGCTCACGCTGGCGGTTCGCTGGCGACGGTTAGGGGGGGCAATGCCCTGGATGGTTTTTACGCCAGCGACACTTCTGGTCTTGTTGATTATCGGGGGTGCGCTGGGCTTCATGCAGGAAGCCTACCGCTTAGGAATGCTTGCCGCCATCGCATCAGCAGGCGCGCTTATCCTGCGGCGGCCAGCCTGAATTTTTCCTCGCACGGTTTAGTGCATTTTAACGACGTGCATTTATGGTTGTGGTCATGAGCGGCCCGTCCACTATTTTGCGCGCCAGGTTGTCGGCGGACGGGAGGCTGCTGAGCGCCGATGCGGCGCTGTTGGCGTTGCAGAAGGAAGCTGGCGGCGACCTTGGAACGCCGATCGCCGTGCCGCAACTCGCCGCGATCGCTCGCCTGACCCATCGTATGGGTGCGGCGGTGTCCCGTCCCGTCATCGCGGCGGCCGAGCGGGGATTGATTGATATGTGGGTGAGGGCGCGCCCGGATGGTGGCGGCGTCGCACTGGCCATTATTGATTGGCACGAGCGTCCGATTGAAGGCGATTCCACTGAAACATTGCGGCGAGAGGCTGATCTGGCCGCTCTGGCGGAAGGATGGGCCTGGCAAATCGATACGGAATTGCGGTTCGAAATGACAGCGGCGGGACATGGACCTCAAGGAGTTCTGCCGGCGGCTCCACCCGTGCCCGGCTCACGCTTTGCCGGTTTCTTCGAACTGCGTGCGGAGGACGACGGGGATTTGCCGATGCTGCGCGGGATCGCACAGCGTCGGGCGTTTCGTCATCAGGTGGCGGCCCAGGCGAGCGACCCAGGACGGCTGTTTCAGTTGTCCGGCTATCCCTTGTTCGATCTGGCCGGGCAATTGATCGGATATCGCGGCTCGGCTTTCCCCTTGGATCAGATGATATTGGCGCCGTTGGGACGGGAGCCCGCGGTCACGCTCTACCCGGCGGACTTCGGCAAGCGCCTTGACCGGTCCCTGCGGCAGCCGCTCGGACGCATCATCGCCAATGCGGACACGATCAGCGCCCAGATGGAAGGACCCCTACGGGCGGATTATGCCGGCTATGCCGATGACATTGCATCGGCGGGTCGGCATCTCATGGCGTTGATCGACGACCTGGCCGATCTTCAGGCGATCGATCGCCCGGATTTCTCCGTCACACTGGAAGAGGTGGACCTGGCTGACCTTGGCCGACGCGCCGCCGGCTTGCTTCGCGTGAAGGCCCTGGATCGACAGATCCTGATCGTTCCGCCCTCTGAGGATGCGAGTGCGCCGGCCACGGGCGAATTCCGGCGAGTCCTGCAAATATTGGTCAACCTGATCAACAACGCGGTCCGTTATTCCCCCCAGGGCAGCATGGTGCGCGTCGTTACCGAACAGGCGCGCGGGCAAGCACGGATCATGGTGATCGATCAAGGCAGTGGCGTTGCAATCGCGGACCGCGAGCGCATTTTTGATAAGTTCGAGCGGCTGGGGCGCGATGACGCTGGCGGTAGCGGGCTTGGCCTCTACATTTCGCGCCGCCTGGCGCGGGCCATGGGGGGCGATATCGAAATTGGCGGCGCGGTCGGGGAAGGCGCGCGCTTCATCCTCAGCCTGCCGGCGCGTACCTAGCCCTCCTACGCGCTACCGCCCCAAAGAAAACGGCGCCCGAAACGGGCGCCGTTTGTTCTCGATGATGATCCGGCTTAGCGCTTGTCGACCGGCACATAGTCGCGTTGCGTCGGCCCGGTATAGAGCTGGCGAGGACGGCCGATCTTCTGCGCGGGATCGGAAATCATTTCGTTCCACTGCGCGACCCAACCGACGGTGCGAGCCAGCGCGAAGAGCACGGTGAACATTTCGGTCGGGAAGCCGATCGCGGAGAGAATGACGCCCGAATAGAAGTCGACATTCGGGTAGAGCTTCTTCTCGATGAAATAGGGGTCGTTGAGCGCGATCTGCTCCAGTTCCTTTGCGACATCGAAGATAGGATCGTCGACACCCAGCTTTTCCAGCACATCCTTGGCCGTCTTCTGCATCACGGTCGCGCGCGGATCGTAATTCTTATAGACGCGATGGCCAAAGCCCATCAGGCGGAACGGATCGTCCTTATTCTTGGCGCGTGCGATATATTCGGGAATGCGGTCCACCGTGCCGATTTCGCGCAGCATGTTGAGCGCCGCTTCATTGGCACCACCATGCGCAGGCCCCCACAGACAGGCGATGCCCGCCGCGATGCAGGCAAAGGGATTGGCACCCGACGAACCGGCAAGGCGCACGGTGGAAGTCGACGCATTCTGCTCGTGATCGGCGTGCAGGATGAAGATCTTGTCCATCGCATCGACGATGACCGGATCGACCTCATACTCTTCCGCCGGGACCGAAAAGGTCATGCGCAGGAAGTTTGCAGTGTAGCTGAGGTCGTTACGCGGATAGACGAAGGGCTGGCCGACCGAATATTTATAGGCCATCGCCGCGATCGTCGGCATCTTGGCAATCAGGCGGTGGCTGGCAATCCGGCGCTGTTCCGGATCATTAATGTCTGTCGAGTCATGATAGAATGCCGACAGGGCGCCCACGACACCGCACATGATCGCCATGGGATGCGCGTCCCGGCGGAAGCCGCGATAAAAGGTCGTCAGCTGTTCGTGGATCATGGTATGGCGCGTGATCGTGTGCGTGAACTCGTCCAGTTCCTTGGCCGAAGGCAGTTCGCCGTTCAGCAGGAGGTAGCTTACTTCCATGAAGCTGGACTGTTCGGCAAGCTGCCCGATCGGATAGCCGCGATGCAGCAGCACGCCTTCGTCGCCGTCGATATAGGTCAGGCCAGAATCACAGCTGGCTGTCGAGGTAAAGCCCGGATCATAGGTGAACATGCCGGTATTGGCGTAAAGCTTGCGAACGTCGATGACCTGGGGACCCATGGTGCCATCCATGATGGCATAGTCCTGGGCGTCGCTGCCCATTGTCAAAATGGCCTTATTATCCGACATGTTTTTCTCCTTGAGTGCCATCAACTGGCCGCAGCGTGCCCGGCTGCGATCAGTCGATCCAAGCTTTCTTCTCTCCCCAAAAGGAAGAGGACGTCAAAAATGCCCGGCGAGACGGTGCGGCCGGTAAGCGCAGCGCGCAGCGGCTGCGCCACCTTGCCAAGCCCCAGGCCAGCATCCTCTGCCACGCGGCGTATCACGTCCTCGATCGCTTCGACCGTCCAGGACGGAACGGTCCGCAGAGCGTCGGCTGTCTTTATCAGCAGCGCACGCGCAGGCTCATCTAGCAGAGCCGTAGCCTTTTCGTCAAAGTCGAGTGGGCAAGATTTGAACAGGAACTCGGCCCCTTCCGCAATTTCATTTAGGGTTTTGGCTCGAGGCTTGAGCGATCCCATCGCCTGCCGCAAAATGTCGGCTTGGGCAGGTGCAAGGCGTGTATCCAGACGCGATTCGACGCGGGGCGCGACGAGCGCCGCAAGCCGAACATCCTCAGCCTCCCGCAGATAATGGCCGTTCAGATTTTCCAGTTTCTTGATGTCGAAACGCGAAGGCGACCGACCGACGCCATCGATGTCAAACAATTCGATCGCGCGGTCGAGCGAGATAAGTTCTTCGTCGCCATGCCCCCAGCCAAGCCGCAACAGATAGTTGAGCACTGCTTCGGGCAGCATCCCCATTTCGTCGCGATAGGCGTCTACGCCGAGCGCACCGTGTCTCTTGGACAGCTTTGCGCCATCCGACCCGTGAATGAGCGGGATATGCGCGTAAACCGGCTCATCCCATCCAGTTTCGATCTGGGCCATCGCCTTGATGATCGTTAGTTGGCGAAAGGCATTATTGAGGTGATCATCGCCACGGATGACATGCGTCACACCCATATCGCGATCGTCGACGACGACGGCCAGCATATAGGTGGGCGTTCCGTCCGATCGTAACAGGATCATATCGTCCAGTTCGGCATTCTGCACGACCACACGGCCCTGAACGGCGTCTTCAACGACCGTCTCGCCTTCGCGCGGCGCCTTGATACGGATGACGTAGGGTGCGCCTTCGGGTGCTTCGCCGGGATCGCGATCCCTCCAGCGGCCATCATAGCGCATAGGCAGCTTTGCGGCCCGCTGCTGTTCGCGCAATTCGGCGAGTTCTTCGGGGGTCGCAAAACATTTATAGGCGTGGTCCGCGGCGAGTAACTGTGCGGCAACTTCGGCATGGCGCGGGGTCCGTTCGAACTGAAAGACCGCCGGTTCATCACCGCCAAGACCAAGCCAGTCCAACCCATCGAAGATGGCTGCAACGGCAGCCTCGGTAGAACGGGCGCGGTCGGTATCCTCAATCCGCAGCAGGAACTTGCCGCCATGATGGCGGGCGAACAGCCAGTTGAACAGAGCGGTCCGTGCGCCGCCAATATGCAAATAACCCGTGGGGGACGGGGCGAAACGGGTCACCACCTGCTTGCTTTTTCCCGTTGCGCTCGCCGTCATATTCTTTGACATTCGCCTTATCTGATCCATGAATTCGACGCCCCCTAGCATGGCTTTTGAGCCACGACAAACCTCCTGTCGCGGGCGGCTCAAGACATGCGCAATGCTTATTTTTTCAGCGCTCGAAACATGGCTGGAAACGGAACGCGAGCAGGTTGGGCTTTGGGCGCCTGTCGGGCTCGGTGCGGGCATCGTTGCCTGGTTCTGGCTGCTCGATCCTGCACAGTGGCTTGCCTTTTGCTGCTTCGCGCTGGGTGTCGCGGCGCTGGCTGCTTTGTCGCCCGGATCGGGACGATTGCGCCATATCGTGATGGCTGGGGCCTTGCTGGCGACGATCGGCTGCCTTTTGATATGGGGGAAGGCGACGTTGCTGGGGCAACCGCCGCTGGGGCGCGCGACCTTCGTCGAGATGACCGCGGAAGTTCGGTCCGTTCGGCCGGTGCCCGCGCGGAATATGGTGCGCGCCATGCTGCGGCCGATCGATGCGCCTGGCTTGCCTGCCACGGTGCGCGTCAACATTCCGTCCGAGGATGTTCCCAAAGGTCTGGGCGAGGGCGCTGTTATACGGTTTCGCACCCGCCTGATGCCACCAGCGCCGCCCGGCGTGCCGGGCGCTTATGATTTCGCGGCGCGAGCCTATTTCCAGGGTATCGGCGCGACGGGAAAGGCGTTGAGGCCGATCAGGGTGCTGGCGCCGACGCGCGAAACTCCACCGCTACGCGCACGGTTGTTCGCACACATAGTGGATCAGGTCGAAGGACCGGCTGAAGGCATAGCTGCGGCGCTAGCCACCGGCGATCAGGGGGCGATCAGCGATGCCGATGCCGAAGCGATGCGGCGTAGCGGCCTCGCCCATCTGCTGTCGATCAGTGGCTTGCATGTCACCGCATTGATCGGCGCGGCCATTTTCCTCTTGATGCGGGTGATGGCGCTTAGCCGCAGGGCCGCGCTCGACTGGCCACTCATGCTGATCGCAGCGGGTGGGGGCGCCTTGGTTGGTATCGGCTATACCTGGCTGACAAGTGCGTTATAGGAGTCAAACCCTGATTGCGCGCAGATATTCGCGATTTAGACGAATTTGAGATTAGCCCGGCTCGCCACCTTGCTTTGGAAAGTCGGGGCGATATAGCTCAAGCTATGAAATCACGAGTATTTGTAGCTTCGTCGGCTGAGCACCTGGATTTGGCTTATGCTGTGCAGGAGGGTTTGGAGCACGACGCCGAGGTCACTGTTTGGTCTCAAGGCGTGTTCCTTCCTTCGCGCACGACCATGGCAACACTGGTCGATCAACTCGACGAAACGGACTTTGCGATCTTCATCCTCGCGCCAGATGATGTGACGCAGATACGCAACGCCTCTGTGAACAGCGTTCGGGACAACGTGATTTTTGAGCTGGGGCTATTTGCGGGTCGATTGGGACCTGAGCGATGTTACATGATTGTTCCTCGCGGTGACGAGGAACTCCATCTACCAACCGACTTGCTTGGATTGACGCCCGCGCTTTATGATCCAGATCGTCAAGACGGCAATTTGGTCGCAGCTCTCGGACCAGCTTGTAATCGCATCCGCAAGAGCATGAAGCAATTAGGACCGTCGATTCCTCGAAACGACCCAGCAGAACCAACCGCGGTCGCGGAGGATAGCACGGATTTATGCGCTGATGACAACGACTGCATCTCGATAATTCAGTCTTGGATGGGCAGTCGACCGTCGGGTGACAATAGGCATGCGATGCGTTTCAGCGATATTGATCGTGAACTGCGTTTGGCTCCCGGTTCGGCGCGCAAACATATTAAGATTGCGGCAGCCAAGTGGGGCTACGCCGTCGAACGGGAGGGAAAAGATACCATCTTGTTTACGGAGGAATCGCGAACGGGCGGGTGGGGTTACTGATGCTGCTAATAGCAGTTAATTAGTCGGCTTAACCATGCCTACCCGTGCGTTATTGGAGTCAAACCCTGATTTTCCTCAGGTTTACCGGGTTCGGGAATGTCCTGCGCGGGTAGAAAGCATACTGGGATATTCGTCCACCGTTACCTGCGCTGCCTCAAATACACTTAGATTGAGTTCAAGTAGGCTGAGGCGTTTCATCCCCCAGTCGCATCACTAAACAGGGAACATTCCCCATGCCGCGGTAAAAGCGATGGACGCGGTCCTGCGGCGGGGTCTCGTGCTGCAAACCTAGAACTGCTGGTGTCCAATACTCTTGGCCATCTAAAGCTGCTTTGTAGAGCACGGCGACAACGACCTTAAAGCCAAGCATAGATTCATCAGCTTGATTTGGAAAAGGAAAGTTAGTTGAGAAGCCTTCTTCGATTTTGTCGCTTGGAAAAAGAACGCGAGGGTTTCGTGAAGCAAGATTCTTCAAACTACGCAACTCAAGCTCTATATCTGACTCTGATCCGCGGCCAACAGGAACAGGTTTAAAAACCACTCTAAGTTCGATAGCAGGAGTTTGCCCTATATTTTTGATGGAATAGTTCAACTGACAACCGACTTCTGTTTGATTATCCTCATTGAAATAGAGGTGTGCTTTGGAGACGTGGAGTTGTATCCAAGGGCGAGCAGCCGCGTATGCGATCTTAGCGGCATCTGCTGCTGCTTGGGCACTGATCAACGCCGCATCAGCAGATCGTGTCAGGTCTCGGGCTTGCGCCTCAGCACCCTTCCAAAGCCGCTTGGTGGCAAGCCACAGTCCAATCGTTGAAATACCCAATATCACGGTAAATAAGGCTACTGGGTCCCAAACAAGTGCATCTCTCCAATGTTCCAACCACGATCGGAAGCTGTAGGTGTAGATAGAGGGAGGTCCGTTTGTCATACCGGGCTGTCATTACCAGAATTGACGGAAGCGGGCGTTTAAAAAATCGTTACGTTTAACAATATTTGTCTCGGAAAGGTCCACTTCGAGTGAGCAGCGTGTCAACTATTAACCATCGGCATTAACCCTCCTACCAGTGCGTTATAAGAGATAATACGCTCAAACCCGCAGAAAACTGCGGGTTTCTCTATCTTCCTCAGAACGGCACCTCGTCGTCAATGTCACCGAATGAAGAACCTCCAAACAGATTCGCTTGGGGTTTGCGAGGAGGGGATAGTGCTTTGGGAGGCTCCGCGGCTGGCAGTTGCTTTTGCGCGTCCTCCTCTTCTTTAGCCTCTGCCACGTTGTGCATCATGCTACTCAAGAGCTTGTTGGCAACGTCATATGACGCCCACATGCTACCTGGCACGGCCCACAAATGGTATGCGATCCTAGCAATCGTCACCATGCTCACACGGCGCTTTTCGAGTTCGGCTTCAAGTGAAGCGTCCCGGGTTTTCCG